>JAITAZ010000585.1 GCA_031283825.1 Planctomycetaceae bacterium
GTTAAAATCTTTCAAATTTATTCTTTATTGATTTCCTGCTAATCTCCATTTTTTTTGTTCTGCGTCTTTTGATAGGGCGAAAAAGTAATTTCCTTTGTCGTCGGCTAAAAACGATACGACATGATCGGCGCGAAAGACTGTGTTCATTGTTCTAAATCTGGATTCGTTTTTTTTAATCGGATTGAATTTGTCAAAAAGCGATAACGCCGGTAATGCGGAATTATCGTTGCGCAAAAGCAACTCGTTTAAACGCTCGAATCTTAATCGCGAATGATCCGGTATAACAATTCCGTCTGTTGAAAATAATTGCGAATGATTACTGCAAATAAAACGATTACTTTTTGTATCAACAATTACCTTGTCTCCGTGATACTCTGCATAAATTACTCTTCTTTCTTTGGGCGACGAAACGGCAATCGACCAACCGCCCCAACCTTTAACATTCAAGAGAAATTTTTCTGCTTCGTTTAGGTCGGCGCATGAACTTAATAATTTACAAATTATTCTTCCGTGAAACATGCCCGACACTTTTTTTGATTGTCGTTTGTCAACTAACATTGAACTTGAAACGACAAGTCCGTTTGCGTTAAAGCCTCCGATTCCAAACAAAATTCCTGCCATTCCGGGAATGAAATACATGATTCCATTGCCGACACAACGCCTTTGAAAATGGAATGTTAATGAATCTCTTAAAATCAAAAACGCCGGCACGTCGATATTTGCGGCGTGTAAAAAGCGTCCTGATTCTCCGAACTCTCCGGCGAAATGCGTACACGCGCCGACGGCATATTTCTGAAGATTGTGATAAATCAGACTCTCCGCCGGAACGCCGGCGCCGTCGGATATGCCGTGAATTTCAGATAATCCATCGATTCCCCAAAAATCTTCCGCACAAATCTCAAGTCTGCCGACATCAACAAGCAAACTGCCAAACCAACCCGAAATATCCGCATAATGAGATAATACCCGACGTATATTTGTCTTATCTTGGATTCCGTAACTACGTCCGATTTCGTAATATGCGCCTTTTAAGTCGTAAACGGGAATAGTTAAATTTTCTATTGATTCGTTGTTAAATATTTCATTCATATTTCGTATGAAATCAGCGATTGAGCGACTCAATGGACAATCGGGGAGTCAAATTTATGTTGTATGTTTATTTTTTTCTTTGATCAAAAAACAAATAGGCAACCCTTAGTATTAAATATAAAGGTTGCCTATTCGACTTAATTTTTGTAACGAAAATTCTGAATTGAATATTTCGTTATATTAATTTAACATTTTGGTTTTTGTTGATTGAATTACAGTTTTGCCAATTTTTCGATTAAATCGACTGATCTGCAACTGTATCCCCATTCGTTATCGTACCAGGACAAGATTTTAACGAGGTTATCTCCGATTACGTTAGTCCATTCCGGGACGAAAATTGAGCTATGCGGATCGCCGATTATGTCGGTTGAAACGATTGGGTCATCGGTGTAGGCGAGGATACCTTTCATTCTTCCGTTTGCGGCTTCTTTTACGGCTGCGTTTACGGCGTCTTTTGTAACGTTTTTATCGGTTTGGACAACGAGATCGACGCAACTTCCGGTTGGCGAAGGTACTCTTAAAGAGTAACCTGTTAATTTTCCGTTTAGTTCGGGTAGAACTTCTCCGACTGCTGCTGCTGCGCCGGTTGTTGTTGGAATAATGTTTAACGCCGCCGCACGACCGCGATAAATATTTTTGTACGGAATATCAAGTACAACCTGATCATTTGTGTATGAATGAATTGTTGTCATAAAACCTTTGACTATTCCGAATGATTCGTGCAATACTTTTGCGACTGGCGCGAGGCAGTTTGTCGTGCAGCTTGCATTCGACACGGTTTTCAGCGACGCGTTTAATTTATCGTCGTTGACTCCGCAGACACAAGTCAAGTCGGCGCCTTTTGCGGGTGCGCTGATAACGACTTTTTTCGCGCCAGCGTCGAGGTGTGAATCGAAACCGGCTTTATCGCCGTCTTTTTTCGTGGTGAATCGACCGGTGCTTTCGAGAACGATTGTAGCGCCGATTTCGCCCCAAGGTAATTTTGCCGGTTCTTTTTCCGCGTAAATGCGAATTTTTTTACCGTTGACTATAATATTTTCAGCGTCGAATGTAACTTCTGCTTTGATACGGCGATGTGTGCTATCGTATTTCAGCAGCGTGGCGAGTGTTTTTGTATCTGTGAGATCGTTAATTCCGACTACGTCGAATTTATCGGGCGTTTCGAGCATTCGACGAAACACCAGACGACCGATACGACCAAAACCATTGATTCCAACTTTAATTGCCATTAGGATTTTTCTCCTTTTGTTTGTGGCGGTTTGTTGATTGACATTTTGTAAATTTTTGAAATATCAATTTGTTCCGTTTATCAAATGACGGTATCGCGAATGGTTATCGAACTATTCGTGTCAAATTAAAAATTTCAAAAACACATTTTGAAACAGACGACAAATTGTTAAGTTAATTTGTTATCTGAATTCGTTGATTCATTTTGTTAAACTTATTCTGATTTATTTTACTGTCCGCGATTGAATTTTGTCTATTGATTTTGTTTTATCTAATGTAGAATTGCGATTAAAAGTCGTTTGTTTTCGATTCAACCATTTGACCGTTGCAGCAAAATAAATTCCGTGAAATTCTATACCCTTTCGTCCAACCTTCAAGCGGGGGGCTTAAAATTAGGAATGCAAAATTCGGAATACAGAATTAAATTGTAAAATTTAAAATGTAGAATTTAGGTAACCGTTCACGGGTTTTAAACACGGATAGTGGGGGAATTTTAAACGCGGATAATACGGATTTGACGGATAATAGCGGAGAAAACAAATGATGATTTTGTGTGATAGAAGTCAATAATTTTAAGGGGATAAAAGGGAAATGCAAGAAATTATTAAATACTAAATAACTAACTAAATAAATAATTGACTAGACAAATCAACTATAACTAAATAAACCTAAATTAAATAATTTTATGAATATTAAAATCGCCATTTGCATTTTCCGCGATTATC
>JAITAZ010000593.1 GCA_031283825.1 Planctomycetaceae bacterium
AGTGTTTGGTTTGAAATCGAAGGCGGAAGATTAAAAAGCGACTTAAAGTATAAACTCTCATCAAAAGGCGAAATGTTTGTTCGTTTATTGAAAACGGTAAAACAATCGAAGTCAGAAAAGTCCAAAGACCAATCCAAACTCGCCGAAAAAACCCTAGAAAAAATCGGCTTCATCCTAGATAAAGAATTGTAAACAATTCGTCCGTTGGTTGTGTTATTAAAAATCAATATCCCATCGGGATATTCACAAAAATAGCCGTGCGTGAGGCGTACTAGCCTCACACACGGTAATAATTTCAACGTTTACCGGCGGTTACGCTTCGCTACACCGCCGGTTATGCACATGTCGCCCCTGCGGGGCTAACATAAATTTTCTACTGATTATATTACAAAAAAAGTAATATATCAGTGGAATTTTCCAAAACGTATTTTGACTGTTTCCGCAAACCTCATTTAAAACCTAATTTTCTTACTAAACAACCTCAGTAGCAAAAAATTCCCCCACACGTAACCTCATTACCTCATTATCAGTCTGCTTTTGAATGAGGTAATGAGGTTGGTTTTTGGGGGATTCATTGCTACTGAGGTTGTTTTGTTAAGAAAAAAATTAGGTTGAAAATGAGGTTGTCAAAAATAAACCTAAAATCATTACAAATTATTCCACTGATATATTACAAATTTTTAAAATTTTTTAGGAACGAGAATTTCTGTATTGTATTTTATGACGATTTATTGTATATTAGCGCGAAGTTGACTTGAAAATTTTAATTTACTGTTTTTAGAATTTCTGTAACAAAAAATCAAGTCGAACTTGATCGCGATGAGTTTAATTTCGTTTTGTACAAAAATTGTTTTGTGCAGATTAAATTTTTCGCGTTTAATTAGTCGTTTATTGCGTTGTTGAATTTTTTCATTTTGAGAGAAAAAATTGCAACGTCAATAATTTTGTGAGTCAAGTTTAAAAATCCTTTAACCAAAACTTGAAAAGGAGATTAAAATGAAAAAGTTTAGTAAAATGACAACGACTGGTTTGACTTCAACCGAAGTCGATGTATATTTTAACTTTACGTCCGATGTTAAAATGGACAATGTTAAAATAGGCAAGGGGGGGGGGGCAGGATATTTGTTTGAAAGTCTCGATCCGAATTATCGTTACGATAATTATTCTTTGGGGCGTTCTGCCAAACCTTTTTCTGGTTTTAGCCGTTTATTTGGTTTCACGCTTGTTGAACTTCTGGTAGTGATAGCGATTATTGGCATGTTGATCGCTTTACTTTTACCGGCAGTTCAAGCGGCGCGTGAATCCGCCAGACGAATGCAATGTTCAAACCATTTAAGACAATGGGGTATTGCTACACACAATTATCACGATACCTTCGATGAAATACCTCCGTTAGGATTCAATAATTGGGGAACAAATGATCGAAACTGGATGGTTCTACTTTGTCCGTTTATTGAAAAACAATCGATAACAGAAATGATTCAAGCAGGAGGAACAGCCGCCAGTATCAATGGCACACAAAATTATGCACCCGGCGTTTCTGCTTCGTGGGATGCGAATTACAAACCTTGGACAGTACCAATTTCAATTCGTTTGTGTCCGTCCGATAGTAATATTTCCCGTCCTGCTTCGGGAGTCGATACCGGAAATAGTAGTTATTGTGCCAATATGGGTGATTGCTGTAATAACTTATCCAATATTGTGCCAACCGACCCAAACGGTCAAAAAACACGTGCGCCGTTTATTTTTATTACGGGACGTAATTTCAGTTTTATTACGGATGGTTTGAGCAATACCATTCTGTACAGTGAATCTCTTATTTCTTCGGGTACCGCCAATAATGCGCGAGGCGGAATCGCTTTTAGAACAAGCGGCGATATTCCTACGCCTGATGCTTGCCTTCTTGCTTTACAACCGGGTAACCGAAATCAGATCAATTCAACCGGTTACGGCGGCGATACCCGACGAGGCAGACGTTGGTCTTCGCCGGCGTATTGTTATACTGCTTTTTGGACTGTAATGTCACCTAATTCCGTTTCATGTATCACTTGGGGAAATGATGCTGAAGCCAACGCATCTGTTAACGTCGCTTCAAGTAATCACCCCGGCGGCGTCAATACCGGACTAGGCGACGGCTCCGTAAAATTTGTTAGCGATACAGTCTCTGTTGGCACAACTTCACAATCCCATTGGCATACTTACAATACTGCTCATGGAAATTTCGGTCAAAGTCCTTACGGAATTTGGGGGGCAATGGGAACTGTAAACGGCGGCGAATCGCAAGGTCTGTAAGAATTTCAACAAATAATATAAGGAGATAAAATTATGATAATCAATATGCGTATGATGGTAATGGCTATCGGCGTAGGAATTATTATATCAACGTTAGGTTGTAACAAGGACGAGATAAAGGTTTATCCTGTTCAGGGAAAAATTCTTTATAACGGTACGCCGATTGACGAAGTACAAATTTACTTTGTGCCTAAAGATGGAACTGGTCGAGGCGCTACGGCAATCAGTGATGCCGCCGGTAATTTTACAGTGATGACTCATGGCTCAAAGAAAAACGGCGCTGTTGCGGGTGAATATTATGTTTTAGCGGCAAAGACAATCGGAGTCGATAAGGAAGGAAAACAAATAAAACTAAGTTCCGAACCGCCAGATCATACTCCGTCAGTAATGTTAAAACCACAGATTCAACCCATCGCCAAATCACTCATTCCAGAGAAATATAACAATCCTCAAAAACCGCTTTTAGAAGCAACTATTATCAAAGGAAAGAATATTCTCGAATTTAATTTGCAAGAATAATAACAAGGTATGATTGGATTATAATAAATCGCTATTTCGTAATAGACAAATATTACAATATTTATCCTATTACAATTGAATAGTTTTCTACTATACATCAAATTTACCTTGTAACTAAAATTAACCAATTTAACCTCCAAAAAATTAAAATGAACATTATTTTATTTTGCGTGCTATTTGTTTTTGCGTTTGCTTTTTCGGGCAATGTCTATTCGCAAGAGTTGCCGCCGCTGGTTGGCGATGGTATCGCCGATGATACTGCAGCAATTCAAGCACGACTCGATTCGGGTAAAAAATTTATTTACTTGCCCGAACCAATAAAAAATTATGTAATCAAAAAAGCGTTGGTGATTCATTCGGATCAAACGTTGAAACTTGATCC
>JAITAZ010000596.1 GCA_031283825.1 Planctomycetaceae bacterium
TTGCAACGATGATAACTTACGGATACGCCGGATCACCGGTCGGTAAGTTCAAAGTTACTGTTGAAAAAACAGTTGACGAAGACCCCGTTTATTCGACAAGTTCAACCGGAGAAAAACAAATAAGCAGTTATGAATCAGTTTATACGCTCGTCGATGCTCAATACGTAAAGCCAGAAACAACTACTTTTACAGTAGAAGTTTCAGAAAAAGGCGCTACGGCTAAATTCGATGTCGGAAAGGCGGTCAAAACTAAACTGTGAATTTTTGTAACGTTAAATATCGTGTAGGTAATTTACCAAAAATCTAAACAAATTTTTTAGGAGAATAAAAGATGAAAAAATTAATCGTAAGGTTACATAATAATTGTAACGAAAATTATGAACAGAAATTTTTTGATAGATTTCTGTTTGGTTTTACGCTTGTCGAATTGCTTGTGGTTATTGCAATAATCGGTTTGCTTATTGCGTTGCTTTTACCTGCGATTCAAGCGGCACGTGAGGCGTCGAATCGAATGACGTGTTCAAACAACATGAAACAGTGGGTTTTAGCATCTCACAATCATCACGACGCGCATGATATACTTCCGCAACATGCTAGTCAAATTATCAATGCTAGCGGCGGTCATTATCGTTGGTCTGCGACGGCGGCGTTGTTGCCTTTTTTGGAGTTGCAGGGAATATTTGACAATATGAAAACAGAGAATCAACCGCCTTGGTATAACACTAATCCGACTACCAATGCCCGTTTCAAAAATCTCTCTGTTGTTCAATGTCCGTCAGATGGAACTACAACTACACCGGGCGGTAATGGTGCGAAAGGAAACATTGTCGTTTCAAATGGCGACGGTATTTTACAAGCAAACGGTTCTATTACATCATCATCTAATGCCCAGTATGTCGGTAGTAGAGGAGTATATATTGCGCGTTTTGCTAAAACGTTTAATGAAATATCCGATGGGTTGAGTAATACAATTTCAATTAGCGAGACAGTAACCGGCTCTGGAGATAATTTGTACAACGTGCTTGGCGGTACAAATAATTCGGGTTCGGCAATTCAAATTTCATCTCCTGCCAATACAGTAGCGCCGTCAGCTTGTATGAATAATGCCTACAATACAACAGATCGGACGTTATTAGCAAATGGAATAAATAATGATTACTGGCGAGGTTGTCGCTACTTGGACAGTCTTCCTATTTACACGGTATTTAGTACTATCATGCCGCCTAATACTCCAACTTGCAGACCTTCTGCCAGCGAAGATGTATGGGGATTTTATACGGCGAGTAGTTTTCATCCGGGCGGAGTCAATTGTGGAATTACGGATGGTTCGGTGAGATTTGTCAATGAAAATATTGACACAAACGGATTACCGAATTCAACGCAAGGTTTAGTATTTACCGGACCGAGTCCTTACGGTGTTTGGGGCGCGGCAGGAACTCCAAGCGGAGGCGAATCAATACAGTTACCGTAAAAATTTTGTAACCGTTCACGGTTTTTAAATTCGGAATTGAGTTTTGAATACAAGCGGAATATTTGTTTTGTAGTAACTCATGTTACGCATTTGCTGCGTGTTTTATTTTTTGGGGGGACGTTGGGGACAAAGGGGACGTTGGGGACACTGGGGACGTTCTTGTTTGAAATCTGGGATTGATGGCTCGGCGGGGACAAAATTTAAAGAAAAAAATTTCTCTCTTTTAAAAAGGCTGTTGTTTTCTGTTGAGTCGTTAATCATGGTTTTTAAATTAGTGCGTCCCCAGTGTCCCCAACGTCCCCTTTGTCCCCAATGTCCCCCCAAAAAATAATATTGTTTTTAAAAATACTGTGAACAGTTACAATTTCGTAATAATTTAAATGCAATTTTATTATAGCCCCGCATAACGCTAACTAAAAAAATAAAACTCACAGCAAGTGCGTAGCATGAGTTAGTAATTTCTCTACGATGTTTAACTTTATGAATTGTAATTTTTGTAACGATTATTCTGTTTGAGAGGATTCTTTCGATTCTTTATAAAAAATTCCAAAAAAATCGCGATGAATAGAAATTGTACTAATTTAATCTACGTCAAAAATAAGATAGTAAATGAAAGTAGATTTTGCGCGAAAATTATTTTTCGCTCAAGATTATTTTGCGTGCGGACTCTGTGTTTTTGTCCGGCAATATTTCGCTATTGACAAGATTTCAAATTAAAAAACAAATTAACGAAAAATGAAAATTACAAATTTAATTACTGTCGGCTTGTTTAATTTTTTTACGAAAGGTTTTTGTAAACTGCTGTTTGCGGATGCGTTTTTGTCAAGCGCGGTTTGCAGATCGATTGGCAGACATATTTTGTTGAAGCGTCGGTTGTCGATTATTGGGCTGTTGATTATTTTTTCGACTTTTATGTTGACGTCTCTTTATGCTCAAGACTCTAGTAATTCTAACGTGGCGCAGGGTCTTGGCAGCGGTAATTCTGGCGTTTGGATAAATGCGTCAAACGTGTTAGAAGTAACGTCGCTGGACATGGGACGGGTCGAGTTGCAGCAACTTAACGCGGCAAGAAAATCGTATTTACAGTCGTCGAGTTCGGTAAAGACAAAGAGCGCGACACGGTTTATTTCTTTGAAACATCTTGAGCGCGAAATTATCAAATCGAATGGAGTTCCGACGGACGAGATGAAATATTTAGCGGGTTTGACACGGATTAAATATCTTTTTTTCTTTCCTGATTCGAAGGACATTGTGATTGCAGGACCAGCGGAGGGTTGGTATCCGGGCGCGGAGGGGATGATGGTCGGACAGAATACAGGAAAGCCGATTTGCGAGTTACAAGATTTGGTTGTTGCGTTGCGGGCTTTTGCTCCGAACAAGGAGGCGGTCGATGTCATCGGTTGTTCTATTGACCCGACAAGCGATGGCAATGCTAATTTACAAAAATATATTCGCGGTAATCATCTTGATCGTAGTCGAGTAAATCTTTTTGCGGAAGGCATGAGGCGAAGTCTGGGTTTGCAAACGATCAGAGTTGACGGTATTCCTGAAACGACTCATGCGGCGAGAGTGATGATTGCGGCGGATTATCGAATGAAATTAATTGGAATTGGATTAGAAAAAATTCCTGTTGGCGTAAATATTACTACATTTATTGAGAAAACGGATTTGTCCGCGAGTCAATCGAACAAGTTGCATCGATGGTATTTTATGCCGGAGTACAAGTCAGTTGTCGCTACGGAAGACAAAACTGGACTTGAACTTGTAGGCGACGGAGTTAAGTTGGTAACAGAGGAAGAGGTTGTAAATTCGATTACTGGAAAGCGGGAAATTACGAACAATTCGATTGACAGAGCAAGTTTGGAGTTTACGCGAAGTTTCACGGCGCAATATCCAAAAATTGCGAAAAAGATTTTGGCGTATGCTCAACTTAGAAATCTGATTGACATGTTTGTGTGTGCGGCGCATATTCAGAAACAAGATTTTTATGGCAAAGCTGAATGGTCGATGGAATTTTTTGGCGATGAAAATAAATTTGCGGTTCAGACTTATCAATCTCCAAAATTTGTTATGCCTGCGGTCAATTTTAAAATACGCAATGGAAAAATCGGATTCCCGATTGGAGGAGTTGAAATAGAACCTGCGGCGGCGTTGTCAAATGAGAATATAAAATTTGAAAAGCAAAATCAAATCTCGAATATTCGTAACAAAATTAAAATTGAATTGAAGCCCGGACAATGGTGGTGGGATTAAGGAAAATTTGTTGTAACTACTCAGTCATAATTTGTAACCGTTCACGTTTTAATTTTATAAACTTTGGACATAAACAAATGGTTCTTTTTAAGCGAACTTATGGGACTCAGGGGATATTCTAGTTTGATATCTGTGATTAAAGACTCAAAAGAAAAAAACGTAATATTTCAGTTAAACAAACAACCACGTTAGATGATAGAAAACTGGGGCGGCGAAACATAACGAGTCTATTCTGTCTAGGATTCCGTTGTGTCCTTGAATTAGAGTTCCATATCCGCTTACGCCGCGATCTCTTTTTATTGCCGACATAGTCATACTGCCGCAAAATCCAATAAATGAAATTACCATCGCAATCAATCCCGCATGCCACCACTGAGAAAAAGGCGTAAAATACCAAATCGCTACTCCAAGTAATCCCGACGAAATCACTCCGACCAATACGCCTTCCCATGTTCTATTTGAATTAATTTTCGCCGCCACAACATGTCCCGACGGAATCTGAGACCAAAGATATTGGAAAACATCGCCAAGCTGCACTACCACAACGAAAAAAAATAATAATCTAAAATTTACCCCGCTCACCGACGGAAAATAATCAGGTAAAACAAATGTCGTTACCGTCTCCGACGGCAATTCAACGATCACGCTTTCTGAATTAACCGGCATTGTCATTGTCAATATCGCCGGTACATAACTCAACGAATAAACGCAAATCATAAGACCAAGCTGTAATTTTGCCGTTCTCTCCAAAAATCGTTTCGGATCGCCGGACGCCGCCATAAAACCCGGTAAAACCAAAAAAACATAACCCGGCAAAAGTATCGAAAAAAGCTGATAAGGAGATAAACCCGTTACTGATTCAAACCACGCCGGATTAACCCCAACTAAAACATATTGCAATGGCGTAAGAAAAACATATATCCAAAAAAGAGTCTGATGATCAACCGGACTCTTAGGAGTCAATGTAATATATTCGCGAAGCGCACTAACTGACATAACAAAAAATAAAAGCACCGTCGCCGACGAACCAATCATAAAAACGCAAGCTATCGATCCAAAAAGAATCCACCAAGCGCGTATGCGATTCCGAAAAGAACATAATATCGCCGGATCAACCCCATAATCCTCATAACGACGCAACCATCGAACCGTACATGATACCAATATCAAAATAATCAATACGCCGACTAAAAAACAAATCGTTAAATTGTCCATAACGCTAAATAAAAAATAAAAAAGTTATTACCGTTCACGGAATTTTTAAACTGTTCACACTTGAATTTGTAGAGACGCAATGCCTTGCGTCTCTATTGTTCGATCAAAAGATCACCGATAGAGACGCAAGGCATTGCGTCTCTATTGTTCGATCAAAATATCACCGATAGAGACGCAAGGCATTGCGTCTCTACATTGGGTTTAGTAACTCATTTTACGCACTTGCTATCCCAGATCTGGTAGGCGATCGCCTACCAGATCTATTACCGCCTATCTGATCAATAAACGCCTAAATATGCGGTCGAGACGACCGCGATCCTAGTAAAAATAAATTTTACATGAGGTTTTTAGAAGTTCCCTTTAGTAATTCAAATCCGAATTTAAAAACCC
>JAITAZ010000667.1 GCA_031283825.1 Planctomycetaceae bacterium
AAAACCTCAGTAGCCAAAGACACCCCACACGCCAACCTCATTACCTCATTAAAACAAATCTTTTTTTAATAATGAGGTAATGAGGTTTGTTTTTTGGGGATTCATTGCTACTGAGGTTGTTTTGTTCGGAAAAATTAGGTTGAAAATTAGGTTGGTTGTACAATATTCATACGTGTTAAAAATATTACACTGATATATTACCTTTTTTCGTTACAAAAAAATACTGCGACTAAATAGTTGTCAAAATTCAAGTGCGAACAGTTTAAAAACTATCGCAAATATTGCGTCGGCAAAACGGAAAAAAAATATACCAAATAAACGTCGATTGACAATACGCATTGACCGTAATATTCGTAATCGTTCAAGCGGCGTAATTATTTCGGAATGTTGATAAGGTATTCAGACTCCTTTTGACGCATTATTTTTCTTGAATTTTTATTTTTGTCATCATAGCCGGCAAGATGTAACGTTCCATGAATTGCATACAGAAAAAATTCTTCTAACGGAGACCATGTAAATTCAATTGCTCGTTCTATTGCAACGTCTGCACACACTAAAACATCGCCTTCAAGATATTTTTTAACTTCGCCTGTTTTCTTGCGAGATTCCTTGTAATCAACTTGAAAACTAATTACGTCTGTAGCATAATCATGTCCAAGAAAATCGACGTTGTATTTCTGCATCGTTTTATTATCTGTTACTGCAATATTAAGACGTCCAAAATAAATATTCGCGTCGGAAAGGATTCTCCGGCAAATTGATTTCAACGTTGTAATAATTTTTCTTTTGTGTTTAATATTTTTAGAAAAACGATCAAGCAAATTTTGATCGTCGATAATATCAATCGTTAATAATCGCATTTTATTAGTTGTATCAACTGTAGCGGCGGTTTAATTGTAGCGGCGTTGTCATGATTTTTAGCAATCGTCCGCAAGAACAATTACAACAAATTTATAGACAAATTCTACAACTACAACTAATATAAAACTACTACAATCAAATATATGACTCGCAATTTTAAAAAACTTAAACAGTCCAAAAAATCAATTTGGCAACAAATTAAAAATTTTTTGAACGACTTGCTTTTGTACTTTTCCAACGACCCGTTAATACGTATAAAATTTTTACCATCGTTTACAACTCGACAAAGTATCTCGCATAAACCTAAAGATCAACTTGCCCGCGACGGCGAAAACGAAGCCGCTCAGTTTCTAAAAAATAATAACTACATCATCCTAAAACAAAACGTCATTTTGTCGGGAGGAGAAATCGATATTATCGCAAAAGATAAAAATACGCTGGTTTTCGTCGAAGTAAAAACCAGAAGCTCAAAAAAATTCGGACAACCTTACGAATCTGTTTCTCCGCAAAAACAAAAACGATTACACAACCTCGCCGCACAATTTATTTACTCGTTAAAATTAAAAAAAATAAATTACCGAATTGACGTTGTCTCTATTTTATGGCAAAAAAACTCCGCGCCCGAAATAACTCATATCAAAAAAATATAACCCAAAAAAATAAAAATAACATAATAGACTATACCAATAATTTTCGTAACGATTATTTGATTTCATTAAATTAAATTCGAATCTCTAACAACTCTCTGCGTGAATCTACGGCTTCTGCAAAGACTTCTTCAATTAAATGACATTGGAGTCCCCGATTGCAAAATGTTGTCTTTCGGATACAATCGACGCCCTTGTTGTGAATGAAAATATTTGAATGTAAATTTTGAATTATAAACTTGTTAAGATGGACCTGGCAGTTTTTTTGACAAATTGTCAAAATACAATCGGTTATAAATTTAACGATCCGACAATACTTCGGACAGCCTTGACGCATTCGTCCGGCGCTGATACGCCCGAATTGTCAAATGAACGTATGGAATTTTTAGGTGATTCCGTACTCGGTCATGTAATATGCGAATATCTGTTTCGCACTTTTCCAAAAATGCTCGAAGGAGAAATGACAAAAATTAAATCGTCAGTTGTCTCACGCATGACCTGCCACAAAGTCGCTCTCGAAATCGGTCTCGATAAATTTTTAATTGTCGGAAGAGGATTAAGCAGAGTTAGCCATCTGCCAAACTCAATTTTCGCAAACGCTATGGAATCGCTAATCGCAGCAATATTTCTAGACGGAGGACTCGAATCCGCACGCGAATTTATTCTCAAAACATTCCGACACGAAATCGATAAAATGCTCGCCGACTCAAACGCAAATAATTTCAAATCAACCTTGCAACATCACTCGCAAAAATTACTAAATTGCACGCCAGAATACATACTACTAGAAATAAAAGGTCCAGAACATTTCAAATCGTTTCATGTATCTGTAAGAATCGGTAAAAAAATTTTCCCCTCCGCATGGGGAAGCACAAAAAAAGAAGCAGAACAACGCGCCGCAGAAAACGCCTTCGCCACACTACAAGGAGACCCGCCAACTTACATCGATTTTTAGTTGGTTAGTTGTAGTAATTGTTGTATTAGTCGTAGTAGAGGAAGAGAATTTTTTGTACAAAAATTCAACCGAAATATTATCATTAAAGTAAAATTCACGCTATTAAATTTGGAATCCTTAATCAATGAATAAATGGACAGAACTCAGTATCGAATACGCTAATCAACGTTCCTACTTGGACGACTTGTTTACCGTATATCCGACTATTCCCGACGGAATTAGAGAAATAAACAATGTTGTTTGGGAAGACGTTGAAAAAGCGTTTAAACAAAAAGATAATATTTTGTTGATCAACGAATTATTAAAATTAAATTTATTTCCAATCAAAGATAGTTATGTCGCTTATTTAAAACGCGATAAATCTGCAATTGAACGTAACCCGCGAACAATAAATCGCATTTGCGGACGACTCTACGAATTGGAATTAGCAAAAATTTATGAACGTTGCAGCGAACCCAAAGAAACGAATCGTCAAATAGGTCCCATGTTTCGCGAATGGTTACGAAAAAAATCATTGGGAATAATACCTATACAAATTGACGAATTTCTAAAAAACAAAAACGACGCTATATTAGACGGCAGCGATAATCAGTTGATGGATTTCGCCCGCGAAAATTTAGGTTATGAACACAATAAAGGATTAGACTTTGTCGGCAGATTCAACAAAAAATATGTAATTGGAGAGGCAAAGTTTTTAACAGACTTCGGCGGACATCAAAACGCACAATTCAACGACGCAATTAGCACAATAGAAACAAAAAATGTAAAAGCCGTAAAAATCGCTATTTTAGACGGAGTTTTGTACATTAAAGGTAATAACAAAATGTATAAATCTATAACGGAAATTTATAAAAATCACAATATTATGAGCGCTCTGGTTCTTCGCGAATTTTTATACCAATTATAAAAAATGGACAATAATTTACTCATACAATCAGACAATATCAAAGCGTTAAATTATCTTTTGAACGAGGGACTACAAGATAAAATTGATTTGGTATATATTGATCCGCCTTACGCAACCGGCGGGAATTTCACAATTACAAACGGTAGAGCGTCAACTATAAGCAACTCAAAAAATGGAAATATCGCCTACTCCGATACATTAAAAGGAGACGATTTTATTGAATTTTTGAGAGAACGGTTAATTTTGATTCATAAACTTTTATCAAAAAATGGCTCAATTTATTTACACATCGATTATAAAATCGGACACTATGTAAAAGTGATGATGGACGAAATTTTCGGTTTAGAAAATTTTAGAAATGATATTACTCGCATCAAATGCAATCCGAAAAATTTCGACCGAATCGGCTACGGAAATATAAAAGATTTGATTTTGTTTTACTCAAAAACCCCCAACCCAATTTGGAACGAACCGCGAAAAAAATATTCAGAAAAAGATATAGAAACGCTCTTTCCAAAAAAAGATAAAAATGGTCGTAGCTACGCGACTGTGCCGATTCACGCGCCGGGAGAAACAGAAAACGGAAAATCAAATCAACCGTTCAAAGGCATTTTACCGCCAACCGGCAGACATTGGCGAACCGACGTCGAAACTTTAGAACAATGGGATAAAGACGGTTTGATAGAATGGTCGTCAACAGGAAATCCTCGAAAAATTATCTACGCCGATGAACGTGAAGGAATGAGAATACAAGATATCTGGGAATACAAAGACCCGCAATACCCGAAATATCCAACAGAAAAAAACGCCAATATGATCGACTTAATAATAAAAACTTCCTCCAACGAAAACAGTATTGTCATGGATTGCTTTTGCGGTTCTGGCGCTACGCCAAAAGCCGCACAAATTAATAATCGTAAATGGATAGCCATCGATCAGTCAGAATTAGCAATACAAATCACAAAAAATAAAATCAATGAAATCAAAGGAGATTTATTCTCGCCAAAACAAAATTATAAATTCTTGAATTTGTAATTTGCACTTTGAGTTTCAAATCAACGATTGTGCATAATGTCGCAGTTTTTGTAAGGGACAAAAGGGACGCTAGGGACATTAGGGACGTCGTTGTTTGAAGTCGGAAATTAAAGACTCGAAAAAATGTTGCTCTTGAGTTTTTTCAATTAGATTTAAACCAAAATGTCCCTCAAAAAAAAACGGCGACCGAATAATTACAAACAAGAACGTCCCCACTGTCCCCAGCGTCCCCAATGTCCCCCAAGTCCCCCCAAAAATTAGCTTTGAATTTTTAAAAACCATATTATTTTTGTGGGGGGACGTTGGGGACAAAGGGGACTTGGGG
>JAITAZ010000671.1 GCA_031283825.1 Planctomycetaceae bacterium
TTTCCGCTTTATTGTTGACTTCGGCAACGCAGACTTTCGGCGAAAATTCGCCTAGCTGATCTGGGATTGCTATTGACTTAGTAGTTACATTTTGTCTGTCTGTTTTTAAGATTAACAAAACACTACACTTAATTTATTGACTTAATGGGTGTTTGTCGTTTTGCGTGCGGCGTCGCCATGAGTCTAGTATGTTCATCGTTTGACATAATAACGCAGTTGCTCGCTCTTTTGTAACCGCCTCCGCATAACATCTTAACTCCGGCGCATTGCCAGAAGGTCGCAAATGGACAATATCACCATCGCCTAATACCACTCTAATACCATCAGTCAAATCATACGTTACAAGCTCACCAAGACTCGCAAAAACTAATTGAACCATCTCAGGAGAACTTGCTAAATCGTCTATTTCTCTTTGCGCCAACACCGTCGGGAAATTTTTTAATCTGTCACTCATCACCACCCTTCTCGGTAAATGATTCATCACGCCAGATAACGACGCGCCAATCGACCTCGCAAAACACAGAGACGCAATATGAACAATTGCCGGATCCCGCGTCGGCAACGCATCAAACGGACGCGCCGACGCCTCCTCATCAAGCAACATCGATGTCGCCGTAAGAAAACCGCCATTCGCCTCATATCCTACAACCCTCTTGTAACCATCTTCAACAGCCTTCCGCATCGCCTCCACAACATACGGCGAACCAATTTTTGTACGAATAATCTTGCCAAACCAACCCGATAACTCAAGCGCAGAACTCGAACTCACCGGCGTTATCACACAGTCCGCCAACAAAAAACGAGACGTAATAATTCCCGCAACATCGCCGCGTATCCATTCGCCATGCTCGTCGAAAATTAACGGTCTATCCGCATCGCCATCAGTTGAAAAAATTGCATCAAACGGCGGAATCTCTATATTGCCCTGATTCGTCCAGTTTCTCGCTAACAAAAAATCCTCTTCCCGAACCGCTTCCGTGTCAACAGAAATAAACGTATCACTTCGACCAAGACGAGTTACCGTCGCGCCAAGTTTTGTGTAAAGCTCGACAAGTAAATCTCTTCCTACCGACGAATGCTCGTAAAAACCAATTCGGCTACCGCTCAAAACGTCTTTTGGAAAAGCGCGAATAAATCGATTGATATAATTTTGTTTAGCGTCGCCGTTGTCAGATTTCGTTTTAGACGCTTCGCCGTTATCTCGTAAATTAGCGAATTTGTCAAAAAGATCATTTGGAATATTTATGACCTCTTGACGAATTGCGTTTTCGTCATGTTTTAAAATTTCGCCTTCCGGCAGATTAAATTTTATGCCGTTTCTATCGTCAGAAATATGACTGCCCGTGATCATAATCGACGGAATTTTTTCGCTTAAACCGTACAATGCAACCGCCGGCGTTGAAATCATTCCGCAATCAATCGGCGTTAATCCGAAATAATCGACGGCGTGCCGCACAACTCGTGCAATTCGCGGCGAACTCATGCGTAAATCATAAGCTACCGCTACACGATCAAAAGACTGACTACTCTTCTTGACCGCATATTGAAGAAATCCAAGCGTATAAGCAAAACAAACCATATCGGTCATCTTCTCGACAAGTCCGCGAACTCCGCTCGTGCCAAATCGCACGTTGCTGTTTGACATCAATGAGTTAATATTAAGTTCCATCGTAATTTTTGCATTGTTCCCGCAGTGGGAAAAATTGTTAAATTTTGAAAATTGAGGTTATATTCAGTCGTAGTTTTTTTAAATGGACAATAGGGACTTTTAGGTTTAATTCTGATTGAAAAGACTCAAGAACAACATCTGTCGAATCTTTAATTCCGATTTCAAATAATGACGTCCATTTATCTCTTTAGTCCCTTCTGTCTCTAATGTCCCTTAAAAAAATGCAACTTAATAATAAAAAATTTTTGTAACCGTTCACGGTTTTTTAAATTCGTATTTGAATTACTAAACCCAATGTAGAGACGCAATGCTTTGCGTCTCCATCGGTGATCTTTTGATCGAACAATAGAGACGCAAGGCATTGCGTCTCTACATTTATTAATTTGTAACTATTCACGTTTTAATTTTTCGATAAAAAATAAAAAATTCCGTGAATGGTTACAAATTTTTTACTATTTTTTGTGAAAGTTTACTCGAATTCTAAAGCGAGCAGTATATCACAACACGACTTCTTCACAACCGGCGGTAATATGAATTTTATTATAGCTTGTTTTTTCTAATAGATATTGAAAACTCTAAAAAAAGCATATTTTTTGAGCTTAACGATTAGGTAAAATACAAAAGATTAGGCAAAATTTGCGGATAAGGGCGGAGATTTTACGAAAAAGACTCAATTTTGCCGATAGCGTTAATATTAAATTCAATAGTTTACTAAAATGTTTACTAAAACGAGAGCAATACATATTCTAATAATATTTCGTAAACTACGACTAATTTGTCGTTTATAAAAGGGAGGTGAATAATGGTTGATCCTACAATTAGACTGCTTGAACTTGACTCGCGTCATTCGGAATTGTTAGAACGTTTGTCAACGCTCGATAAACAAGTTCAGGAAATTTTGTCAGACTGGACGCAATCAAAAGAACAAAACGAATCGTCAGAAAAAGACGCCGAAAATCATTAACAAAAATAATAAACAATCGTAAAGACGCGACGCATTGCGTCTATATCAAAACAATGACGCCATTTGTTATGGGAGAGACGCCAATCATCGCGTCTCTACATTTGTGAAATTGTTAATTGTTATTTATGTTTGTTTCTGTATCTTTTGCTTGCTTCTTTTAGAAATTCTTTTTCTTCGTTTGTCAAACCAGTCTCTCCAACTTTTCCGTATTTGTCTAGAATTTGATCTAAACGTTTTGTGAATTCGTCATCGTCGGCGGAATAATTATTTTTCGATGAATTGTTGTTGTCGGGATTGAAAATTTTCAAATTAGGTTTTAATTTCGACGTTATACTTTTTTTAGTTTTTCTCCATAAACCTACAAAAGACAGATTCTTTTTTATCATCAAATAGTAATACAAAATTGCAAAAGCCGCTCCTCCAAGATGTGCAGTATAACCGATTCCAATGTCGGATCGGCTTATCGCTCCAAAAAAATCTGAACCTACAATAATGAATCCCAAAAGCCACATCGGCATTGGAATAAAAAACATAAACAGTATTACTTTCTTCGGATACAAAAACGCATAAAGAATAACAACCGCAGTTATCCCGCCCGACGCGCCTAACGCTCCGGCATCGGGAATCAAAATCGCGTGAGCTATGCCGGCAAAAATTATCGCAAAAATGTAAAACAAAAAATATTCGCTACGCCCAAGCCGATCCTCGACATTGTCCGTCCGCATTATTCCGCCGCTGTCAGCCGTTATCGCAAACGCTATACCATAACCAAACATCAACAAACCAAGCATGTTGAATACAATATGATTAAAATCCGTCGGCGAATGAACAAATCCGCTTGTTAATAACGTGTACCAACTTAAAGGTTCAAATATAACTCTCGGCGGAGACATCAATATTGCGGTTAAAAAATTGGTATCAGGAAAAAGTAATCCATTCGCCAACCATAACGCTACATTGACAATCACTATTCGCATCGTTACCGTCATTGACATAATGTCGAAACCTCTACGACGACCTTTCCTTCTATATTCGTTATGAAAATAATCTCGATCAGATAATCCCATCTTAAAAAATTCGAAGCAAAATTAAATCCTTTATCGTAAGCTAAAACATACCGTTAATAATGTATAATCGCACAAGATTAAGGAAAGAATAAAATATTATTGTAAAAAAAATACTGCAACTGAAATATTACAAATTAAAAAATTACAAATATTTCAGACTTCGTAACCGCTCACGGTTTTTAAATTCATAATTCATAATTCATAATTCATAATTTAAAATTTAAAAACCGTGAACGGTTACCAGACTTCTTTCAAGTTGATTCAATATTTCTTGCAACGACGAGTTGTCTTAACATCCATCCTACTACGATTGCGCCTAAAACGAAAAATATTAAAAACGGAATGAACGCTTCCCACGCAATAGACAACGTTTGAGCCGAAATAACGTATTGTTGAAGTTGTGCGTTTTGTCCAAGTTGACGCGTTATTCCGAATCCAGCAAGCGCGGTGATTTGAGCAATCACAATCAACGCCGTGAGAATTTTTCCTTGCAAACCGACGCATAATTTCATTGCCAGAAGAACCGCGCCTACGATTGTCAACGCAACTGCCGACACGACAAAAAACGACAATTCCGTTATCGACAATTCAGTAAGTTTCGCCGAAGCAAATCCGTTGACATTATATTTGGCAGTTATACAACCGATTGCAACAAAAATAATTGCCGCAATTACGGTGATTGCAAAAGCGAAAGAAAGAGTCCATTGTTTGTATTTTGTGTTGTCGTTATCGTTGTCGTTGTTTTTTCGTAACAGAAAATACGAGTCGAAAACGCTCCACACGCCGGTTGTTATTAGGCTAATTGCAAACACGGTCGATAAGCGAATCCAAACTGACGGGTCGTTCATGTTGTTTGCCAAACCGGTTGCTGCGCCGTAGAATCCGGCGCGTTCCATTATGGGCGTCCACAAATCGTCTCGAATCATTAGCGTTTGACCATTGACAATCAACGCGCCGATTGAGATCAAACATGCCGACGCAATTACGCCGAATAAAATCGTGCGGACATTTGTCGTACCGGATTTTTTGTTACGATTATTCTCTTTTTTGTTTTTTGGGTCATTGGGTTGAATTGGTTCAATCGACGCCGCGCTGAATGACGCAAGATAAACGGAATAATAACCGACAATAAGAATTGGAATAACTGCGAACCAATACCACGCCATCAGGATTGTGGCGGTGTAGAATGGTTTGTAAAAAAGCGTTTGAGTGAAAAGCAACGGCACAATGCCAAAATTTATGCCAATTGCCAACATAATCGGCAATTGAGCAAATAGACGACGGGCGAAACGGTTGGAATTTTTGTTATTCCAAAGCAGGCAAAAAATCGCCAACGGCAAGCCTGCAAACCATATTCCCATCGGGATTGAGTGAAGCACAAAACCCAACACTTTAAAAAATTGAGCAACTATAAATAACATTTTTGATTAAGTGGGAAAAAAGTTAT
The DNA here is from genome assembly GCA_031283825.1 of Planctomycetaceae bacterium. Taxonomy (GTDB): domain Bacteria; phylum Planctomycetota; class Planctomycetia; order Pirellulales; family Thermoguttaceae; genus WRKP01. The sequence continues at coordinate 5,148 of JAITAZ010000671.1, forward strand.
TGTTGACGGTTAAACGAAACGCATTTATTGCTTACAAAAAGTCTATCAACGAAAGACAATTTATTTTTCAACTTAAAATTTAGCGATAACGTTACGCAAAAAGTTTCATATATTGTAACAATAATTCGTAACAAGTGAAGCAGCTCCCCAGATTAATTTTGTTACTTTGAATCTCAATTATTGATTTTTGTAAACGTTCTCGGTTTTAAATTCCGAATTTAAAAACCGTGAACGGCTACAGAAAAATAATATGGTTTTTAAAAAACCGTGAACGGTTACAAATTTTTTATCAAATTTAAACGCTGAATATCGCTGAATATCGCAGAAATGAGTCGTTATAAATATTCCGCTGAAATATTACAAGTATTTTTGTAATTGTTTACATGAAAAAAGTATTTTTTAATTCGAGGGCTTCGTTTTGTAGTTGTTCGGCTTGTTTTTTTCTGTTGAGTTTATTCAAAAATTTTGCCGATTCATTTAACGATTCTAATACTAGAATTGTATCTTCCGCGTAATGTACGGGAATTTTCATCATTGCTACGACGGCTTCTTCTAGTAATCCGACTTGGGCGGCAGACTTGCCGTACAAGAAAAAAGCGCCGCCGCGAATCGATTCAGGAATTTGTTTTATCAGACGTTGAAATGTTGCGAGTTCTTTTTCGTTGTGCAAAATCGGTATTTGTTCTTTCCACAATAACGCTCCAGCAAGCAACGAAATCTCATGCGAGAGTTTTTTCATCGAATCGGATTGCTTGAGTTCCGGCGATTGGGTTGACGAATTATTATCATTGAGATCGTTGGATAATTTATCAGATTTTGAATCGAAATCAGATTCGGGTTGATTAGATAATTTTCTCAAATGATGTAATCCGATATTTCTGTACGATTGCTCTTGATTGACAGACAAAATCGACGCGGCAAGCAACTCGGCGGAAGGATTCGGATTCGACTGATTCGTTTGTCGTAGAATATTTAAAGACGTTTGAGGATCAGGCTTTGTTCCTTGAATTAACGCAATTGACGCCGACCAAATTAATGGCGTCAGTTCGAGCGATACAATTGGATTGATTCGACTATATTGAAAATATTCTTCGGAGGCAAGCGATAAATTGCCAACCCGACGCAAACAACGTATTATCTGCGAAGTGCAATATTGCCGTTTGTCAACAAGATTTTTACTCGCATATTGTACGCGGATTTTTTTATATTTATTGATTGCGTTGACAAAATCTTTTTTCTTGAATGTTATATCTGCATCTTCGAGTTCGTCGATTGGATTGTCGGCATAAATTGTCGGCAAACAAATTGCAATGGATAATTCGCCCAATCCGCCAAGTAAAAAATCGCGTCGTTTCATGCGTAAATAATTGAGTTAAATGGTTAGGAAATATAATAATTTGCAAGTTGATAATATTCATATTCAGGGAACTTCTAAAAACTAATTTTAGAAGGAACGCGGGCGTCTCGCCTGCATGACAAACGCCTAAATATGCGGTCGAGACGACCGCGATCCTAATAAAAATATATTGTTATCTATTCGGTAGGTTGCCTACCTGATCAATAATCGTCTATTGATAGTTACAATATGTTTGTCTTTTGAGTCTCTAATTCCAGGATCGTAAGGTAGTTTGTCTTCTTTAAAATATTGTCTTTTGTCAAAACAAAAATTCCGCTGAAATATTACCGATTTCACCGATTTCACAAAAATCATGAATGAACGTTTACGATTAGTTCTATCAATTTTTTTGCAGCTTGTAATTTTGTTCCTGATAAAGTTGCAAGACGACCATTTTTTTCGTTAAAGACTTGTAGTTCTATGGAATCGTTATTGATTGAATTCGGCGAGTTTAGAGCGATGAAGTTACAATTTTTACGTTTTAATTTATTCATTGCATTTATCTCGCCGTTTTCAGTTTCTAAAGCGAACCCTACAGACCATTGATCTTTTCGTTTAATTTTTCCTAAAGTTGCGAGAATATCTTCGGTTTGTTCAAGTTCGATTGACAATCCGACTCCGGTTTTCGGCTTTGAGATTTTTTGTAACGAAAATTCTCTTGGTTTGTAATCGCATGGCGCGGCTGTGCCTATTGCTCCAACGCAACTACCAAAAACGGAAAGACTCTTCATGAGCATTTCCTCTGTCGTCTCAACAAAATGAACTTCCGCCTCTGACGGATATTCTATTGATACAGGACCGCTGACGACTACAGGTTCAAATCCTTTCTCCAGCAGTGCAAGCGTTATCGATAATCCCATTTGACCGCTTGACCCATTGGTCAAAAATCGAACCGGATCAATATACTCTCGCGTCGGTCCCGACGTAACTAATACTCTCAATTTCTTATTACTCATATTTTTGAAATTCGGGATTCGGATTTTTAAGCACGAATAATCGGGGATTATCCGTGTTTAAAACAATTCCGAATTTTTAATACTCCCATCCTTTTTTAAATTCTGGTTTTATTGCGTTTTGTACTTCAGGGCAATTTTTGGCGATCATTTTTTCTGCGTCCCATTCGAAAGTTTTGTGTCCGGCTTTGAAGGCGTTATTTCCTAGTATTGCAGTTTCTGCCATTGGTCCAGAGTATGCGAAATTACATGTTGCCGGTTTCTGTCCTTTGCAAGCGTTAATCCATTCGAGATGAAATCCGGGCGAATCTGGTATTGTTGGCTTTGGATATTCAAAGTCGGCGAAATTAGACTCCGGCAACAGGACGTGTCTTTCGAATCCGGCGAGAATCATTCCTTTTGTTCCGACAAATAAATTGTTCGGATTGACATTTTTTTTCTCGTTGTTTTTTGTTGTCTTGCTAATATTGTATTTCTCGAAGCACGTAGGATTTTTTGTGTGAGACCAAAATAATTTTACGGGCGGCAATTTGCCTCTTGCTGGAAAATCATAAACGACATCCATACTTTTTGGTGTCCGTTCTGGATCGACATCGGGACCGCTTGCTGATACTTTCGACGGATATTTCAAATCGAGCGCCCAAAACGGCAAATCCAAAATATGACACGACCAATTGCCGGTCTCTCCGGTGCCGAAATCCCACCAGAATCGCCAGTTATACGGGACAAATGTTGACTTGTCTTTAGTCGTTGCAAACTTCCAATCAGTAGGACACGGACCAAGCCAAAGATCCCATTTAAGAGTTGTTGGCGGTTCGCCGATTCCGTCGGGTTTATCCGGCATTCCGCGTTCGCCCGCGATCCATGAATAAACTTCTGTAACGTCTCCAATTGTGCCGTTCTTTATTAACTCGACTACACGTGCCATGTTTTTAATCGCATGACGCTGACAACCAAGTTGAGTCGCAACATTCATTCTTGCGGCTTCTTCTGTAATTGTGCGTATTTCTGCAACAGAATGAGCCAACGGTTTTTCGCAATAAACATGCTTGCCTGCACGAATCGCGCGAATTACCGGATGATAATGAGTATGATCCGGCGTGCTAACTGTAACTGCGTCGATTGATTTCTCAAGCTCGTCGAACATTATTCTGAAATCGTAGAATTTTTTTGCTTTTGGAAATCTTTCGTAGGCTTTGCCGGCTCGGACGTCGTCAACGTCGCAAAGAGCGGCAACATTTATAAGATTAGTTTTGTCTGCGATATTATCAAGCTGAAATTTGCCCTGTGCGCCAAGACCAATAAACGCCGTCGATATTTTCTCATTCGGCGATTGACCTCGTGTAAGAATCCCGCTAGGTAAAAACAAAATCCCAGCTCCCAACGTCGCCGAAGATTTGAGAATATTACGACGACTAATTTTCGTTTGAAATTTATTTGACATTTTTTTAAGTTTTAGTTTTTTAGTAAGATATCGGTGGAAATTTATGATAATTCTGAAGGAGCGAGAAGTGCATAATCGGCGACGTAGCGAAGCGTAATCGCCGATAAAATGTCTCGCTTGGAAAAAAATATTCCGTCGGCATTTACTAATTTTTTATTTTTATCAGGTAGATTCTGTATTGAATAATTAAAAATTATTTTTCGAGAATCCCTGTTTTTTGTGATTAAAAAACAAACGGGTTATCAATGCAAAAAAATTTTCGCATTGACAACCCGCGATACAAAAAATTTTTTCAGTTTTCAAAGAATTATTTACGCAAAGGTTTGCGTATTATAATTCGGAATCAAGCTGAAATAGCAGAAACCGGACATTCGTCGATACACGCGCCGCATTCCTGACAAGTTGAGCAATCAATCTCTGCTTTGTTTGTCGAATCGGCGATTTTAATCGCTTCAAACGGACAATTGGAAACGCACGACCCGCAAGCGGTGCATTCTTCTTGATTGATTTTTACTGACATTTGTTTTGCTCCTTTGGTTTAGGGTTAAAAAACGTAGGGTTTTGAAACTATTCGTATCTGAAATTTTGACTCGTATAGTATATACTGTCAAATTTGCGATACGTTAAGTTAGGTTGGGTTAATTGTTGTAATCTGAGATTTGCAATTGAAACGAGGTCTTGAAAGAATCCGATTATAAATCGACTAATTTCAAGTTAGGGTAAACGTTCCATTTTGTCAATTGACAGAATCCAACAAAACAACACAACATAATACACGATAATTCTCTCTTGACAATCGGGGGAGAAAAAGCAGACTTAGGGGAAAGTTGGAATGCGGGATACAGAATTATTTTTTGTAATCGTTCACGGTTTTTTAAATTCCGAATTTAAAAACCGTGAACGGCTACGAAATATTGCAAAAATTTATAAAAACCGCAAACCTGATAACAGTCGTCAGATTCAACTACTTGACAGCCTAGATGACCAATATTATCATTACCGCAAAAGACGTTCATTATGAATCCTCATTGAAAAAAGTTGAAAATGTTTATTTCAGATAAAGTTGATTAACGTTGCTAATGTTGCCTATCGACAACGCAATCTGATCTGGGATTACTATCTACGGGCTACTGGGAATCTCTAAAAATTCAAAATTTATTTTAACCTTCAAGTTCCCGAAAAAGAAAGAATATGTAATAAAAACAATTGTCCAGATAAGCAGACAACAACAACAACAACCGAAAAAAAACGATTAACAAATTAATTTTAAAAGGAGATTAAATTATGTTTATTAGCGCAATATTGTTAGGATTTTTGATACTTGCTGTGATTGTTATTTTGTGGGCAATCGGAATCTATAACGACCTCGTTACAAAACGGAACAGATACAAAAACGCATTTGCACAAATCGACGTGCAATTGAAACGACGATACGATCTGATTCCTAATCTTGTCGAAACGGTTAAAGGTTATCTGAAACATGAACGCGAGACTCTCGAAGCAGTTATTAACGCTCGAAACCAAGCTCATGGGGCATCAAATAACGCCGCCGCAAATCCAAGCGATTCCAAAGCGATGCAATCCCTAAATCACGCCGAAGGAGAATTGACAAACGCTTTGAACAAACTCATGGTAGTCGTCGAACAATATCCAGACCTCAAAGCAAATCAAAATATGCTATCGCTACAAGAGGAATTAACTTCTACCGAAAATAAAATCTCTTTCGCGCATCAAGCCTACAACGACTCCGTAACAAACTACAACACAAAATGCGAAATTTTCCCCGCAAACATTATTGCTTCTAATTTCAATTTCCAACAAGCTACGCTATTTGAAGTCGAATCAATATCAGAACGAAACGCTCCAAAGGTCTCGTTCTGACGTTTGCAACTTATAACTCATGTTACGCACTTGCTACCCCAGATCTGGTAGGCGACCTTTCGCCGAAAGGTCGCGTCGGCGTTAGCCGACGGTAAATCTGAAATGATTTTAATTATTGTCGAATCCATTTTATCGTTGCCTTCGGCAACGCAACCTTTCGCCGAAAGGTTGCGAACATACGGTCGCCTACCCAGTCGGGAGATTATTTTACATCTACAGGGAAGCTTAAAAAGTCGGCGGCTTTAATTGAAAATTTAAGCGTCGGCAATATAAAAATTTTCGTTACAAAAATTCCGCTAAAACTTAATTGTAACCGTTCACGAAATTTTTTATTTTTTTATCGAAAAATTCAAACGTGAATAGTTACAAATTAGCAATCGTAGAGACGCAATGCTTTGCTTCTCTATTGTTCGATCAAAAGATCACCGATA
>JAITAZ010000675.1 GCA_031283825.1 Planctomycetaceae bacterium
CTCGCAATGTCCGCAACAAACGCAACCAACGCAATCTGACCAACCGACGACTGAACTATCTCCGGTATAAGATTCCCAATTAAATAAATTGCCAACGTAATAGTAAGATTCGGCAGAATCGGAAGCCGCGTTGAAATCGCAATCGCTATCGCCGTCAGAACTATCATCTGCAAATAAGATAACGCCAACGCCGGAAGCACATTATAAACTGCATACGCACACTCAATCGAAGTCGGGACATCCGCCGCCGCCTCTCTCGCGTCGTGAACTAACTTATACGAAACCGTATTGAGAAAAAACGCGCCCAAAAGTAAAAAAATCATTGTAACCGCGATCATCACTCCGGCATATTTTCCGCAAATAAAATCCATCCGGCTAATTGGTTTCGCAAGAGTCATCAACGCCGTCTTGCCGTCGATTTCATCCGTAACCGTCGAACTTGCCGACCACACTCCGAAAAACGCCGCTATCAACGTTACAATCGTAAGTCCTTGAGTCTTGACAAGTTTAATATCTTCGCCCAACGTGTTGTACGGAATCAACAGAAAAATAAAGAGTGCAAAAAGACCAACCAATACCAACACGACAAACAACGGCTGAAACAACGCCTCTTTCGCCGTTACCCACGCAACCGCGCCAATTCGCGGCACAAAATCTCTAAACAGAAATACAAAACCGCCAAAAAGCAAAAACACAACCAGAATACAAAGATCAATATATTTCAATCCCTCTACCCAAGCCGGAATATTGATCGCCGCTAAAAGAGAATTAGTTGTCATGGCAATACCTACAAAATTAAAAATGTTTGGTAATTATTCTGTAATTATATTTCGTAAAATTCGGAATTAAAATTATGAAAAACATGATACTATGCGTTTCTAATTTGTTCGCAAGTTATACAAAATTAACGCCTAAATTTTTTGCGCGAATTGATTTTGAAAATTATCAGTTGTTGTTATTGTTGTTCAAGTGATTCGTACATTGGGGTCTATTTTTTTCTTGTATTCGACTTCTTTGTGTACGGCTTTTAGGTCTTCTGGCGACGCTTCGTTGATTTCGTAATCATTTCCGGCGATTGACCATCTTAACGCTTCTACGTCTAACATTTTGGTATCAAAATCGAATGGAACTTCTTCGATTTTTGCGTGTTGAGCAATCAGATCTAAAACTTTTCTTTCGATTATCTGATTTCTCAAGATATCCATTTGTTTACCTTTTTCTAAAGTTGCTCTCATTTTTCTAGCCGAGACGCCGTATTGTCTTGCGATTATTTCGACTTCTCTGTTGAAATCTTCTTCGGTCTCTACGATATTTTCAGTTTCGGCGATTCGTTCTAGTATGAAGTGTTCTTTTAGGGCTTTTGCGGTTGCTTCGTTTGTGTTTTGTCGTAACAAATTTTCTTGCGAAGCAATATATTCCGGCGAGTAACCGTTGCTGATTAGTTCATATTCTAAGCGTTTAAATTCTCTTTCAGCTTGACCTGCGAGAAATTCTGGCGGTAATTCCCAGTCAGCCATTTCAGACAGAAGATTTATAAATTGTTCGCGGATTCGCGAATTTTGTACAAAAATTAAGCGTTCTTTTAATCTATCTAGAATTAGGTCTTTGAGATCGGCTTCGTCGGCAAAGTTACCCAAGCGTTGGAGTAATTCGTACGATAATTGTGGGATTTCTATTTGCTTTACGCCTAATATTTCGAAAGTAACATCTACGTTTTTTCTTTGTGCGTCAATATTTTTTGCGAAATCAGATATTTTTACTTGCGTTTTGATTATATCTCCAGCTTTTGCGCCGACTATAAGTTTGTCGAAATTTTCGATAATGCCGTCGTGAAAAGATAGACTTTTTTGGATGCAAATTATTTCGTTTTCGCGAGAGTTAATTTGAACGCCGTCAAGTTCGGATTTTATATTTGTTTCGATGTAATTACCTTTTTCGGCGGGCGTATTTATTGGCAAAAGCGCGGCGTATTCGGAGAGAATAGTTGTGATTTCTCGATTGATATCTTCGTTTTTTACTTCATAGACAGGTTTTTTGATTTTGAGACCTTTCCATTCGGGCAATTCGAATTCGGGTCGAACTTCGATTGAAAATTCAAAAACGAATGGTCCTTTTTCGGGAATTTCGTAGGAATCTATATTGGCTTTGGGTTCGCTTATGGGGACGAATCGAATTTTATCAGCAACTGCGCGAAGGGCGTCGTTTATGAGATTTCTTTTAACTTGCTCTTTTACGTCTCGTCTGAATTTTTTCTCGATTAGACCTTGCGGAGCTTTGCCCGGACGAAAACCCGGAATATGAGCATTTACTTTCAGCTCGTCGAATTGTTCGTTGAAATAACGTTCTACTTCTTTTTGCGGTATAGTAATTTCAACAACTCGTTCGCAGGTGCTGATTACTTTAACGTTGGTTGAAATATCTAAATTAACTTCCGCGTTTGTATCCGTTGACGACATAATATTCTCTCAACTTTTTTAATTTAATGATTTCGTTTTTTAAATGAGATTACGATAATACGTAGAATTCGCTAATTGAAATTCAGTTAAGAGATCAATTTTGCGTTTTTGAATCTCTCGTATGAAAATTTATAATATTTTACTTGAATATTTAATACTGTTTAGCAATTTAAGTTTGAAAGAGCGGGCGAACGGGTTCGAACCGTCGACAACGACGTTGGCAACGTCGTGCTCTACCAACTGAGCTACGCCCGCATAGTTTTTGATTTTGTTTGTTGTTTTGTGCAATTAGGAATTTCGTTTATTGGCAAGTTCATTAACTTTCAACAATCTATTCCTCAAAGCAGGGACAAAATTATAGGCACGTTCTGACTTCTTGCAAGACGGGGGGTAAATTTTTGTAACCAAACCAGACCGCCGCTTCTATCAAGTTAAATAAAAATTCATTTCTACCGGCTAATTTTAAGATGTTTTCAGATATTTTAAAATTTTTGTAACTATATTTTGAACGGGAGCAAATGGTTCTTTTTTTAGTGGACAAAGGGGACATCGTTGTTTAAAATCGCGGAGATTAACGACTCAAAATAAATCGCTTTTGAGTCTTTAATTTTCGATTTCAAACAATGACGTCCCTAATGTTCCTACTGTTTCTTCCGGCTCAAAATGTCCCTTAAAAAAAACTGCAACGGAATGTACTTTTTAAAGGCAATTGACAAGCTGTAATCGACATTGGATAATTGAATCTTTCATGCGAATGAAAAATATACCGTTTATTGCGATAGATTCAGCTTTTGTTTTTTATGAAAATATTTTGTTTACGGTTTATTTTTGTTTTGCGTAAGACATTGTTTGATTTAGAATTATAATTTAACCAGAATTGATCAAAATTTATGAGTGAACTCTACGAAGAGTGCGGAGTGGCGGCGATTTATCATTTATCATGTGGCGAGACGTCGCCTCTTTGTACGGCGCAAGGTCGGGAGGATGTTTCGTCGCTTGTGCCGCGAATGTTGCTTGACCTTCAAAACAGAGGTCAACTTGCCGCCGGATTTACTACATACTCTCCTTTCCGAAAGCAGCTTATTGATACGCACAAAGAGATCGGGTCGGTTTCGGAGGTGTTTCATTTTACTCGTCGCGGCAAGTTTATGGAGCTTCTGAAAGAGTATTCCGGCAGGGCTGCGATTGGTCATGTCAGATACGCAACGTGTGGAAAAGACGACAGAAGTTATGCTCAACCTTTTGAAAGACATCATATTAAGAAGCACAAATGGTTTAGTTTTGCATTTAATGGACATCTTGCAAATTACGATAATCTCAAGGAAGACCTTTTGAGCGATGGCAATACATACCTTGCTCGTGAGACTGACACTGAAATTATTATGCATTGTTTGAGTGCGGCGCTTTCGCCTCAGGAGGAGCCGGATTTATTATCGCTTTGCAGGTCGATGGCGAATCTTTTTGACGGCGCGTACTGTATAGTTTTTCTGAATGCGTTAGGCGACATGTTTATTGCCCGCGACCCGCAGGGGATTAAGCCGCTTTGTTATGCGATTGAGGGGTCGTTGTTTGCGGCGGCGAGTGAGAGTGTTGCGTTGTTTAATCTTGGTTTTTCGGCGGAGAGTGTGCGAAATGTTGAGCCGGGTCAAGTTATTATTGTGAACGAGAACGGGATAAGATTTGAAAGATTTGCGGAAGCGTGTAGGTCGGCGCATTGTTTTTTCGAGTGGATTTATTTTGCGAATGTTGCGAGTACGCTTGACGGGAAGAGCGTTTATTTAGCGAGAAAAAATCTGGGCGAGGAGTTGGCGTTGCAGGAGTTGGCGAGTGCGAGTGTAAAAATCGACTCTGACACGATTGTAGTTCCGGTGCCGGACACGAGCAAGGCTGCTGCGGACGCGATGGCGTATAAGTTAGGGATTCCGAGTTTGGAGGGATTGATTAGAAATAGGTATAGCGGGCGAACTTTTATTGAGGGCGGAGAGTTCAGGTGGAAAAAGGCTCAAACGAAGTACACGCCTCTTCGGGAGGTGCTTGAGGGCAAACGTGTTTTTCTGGTTGAGGATTCGATTGTGAGGTCAACGACGATGCGGGTGTTGTTGCAAAGAATAAGAGAGCTTGGACATGTTAAGGAGTTGCATGTTAGGACGGCGTGTCCTCCGATAATTGGACCTTGTTTTTATGGAATAGACATGCCGACTTATGCGGAATTATTTGTGCCGAAATATCTGACAGATCAAGTTAGGGAAAACTGGAAATTATCTCCTGAAATTGAAAAGAAAATGGCGGACGATTTAGGTGCAGATTCATTAAGATATTTGCCTGTAGAGTCGATTTCAAGGGCGATAGGATTGAGTGAAAATCAAATTTGTCAAGCCTGTATTTCCGGCAAGTATCCAACTATCTGGGGACAAAAACTAGCCGAAAAAGCGTATAAAGAATATGTAGAAAATAAGTAATTTTTAGTAGTCGTCATTGTTGTATAGAAATGTTAATTTACTATTAACTGTAACAAAAATTCCAATTCCGAATTCCGAATTCCGAATTCCGAATTTAAAAAATGAGTATAATTGATCGGATAACTAATTTTCGCGTTCCGTTTATTCCATTGCAGCCGGAGATAACGATATCTCTTGATGGGCGTGGTAGTCGACT
>JAITAZ010000684.1 GCA_031283825.1 Planctomycetaceae bacterium
GGTTTTGGTGGGATTCCTTGCTACTGAGGTTTTAAACAATAGTAAGAAAAATTAGGTTTTAAATGAGGTTTGCGGAAACTGTTAAAATACGTTTCGGAAAATTCTACTGATATATTACACGTTACCAATAATTAAATTTAATCATGTTATTAGACAATAAAACTCAAACTCAAACTCAATCCGAATTCGATAATAATCCTTTTAAAGTTGCTGATTTTATAACGCAATATACGGGTCAAGGCGAATTAGATATTGTTACGGGATTCTTTTCAATTAACGCGATTGCTTTGCTATTTGAAAAATGCAAAGACATCAAAAATTGCAGAATGATCTTAGGGAAATTAACTCAACAAGATTATCTATCTGACAAAGTTATTGATTTACTTGCGGGAAATTTGAGTATCGATAGCAGTTTGAAATTGTCTCTTTCCGCACAAAATGCTATTAAATTCTTAAATCAAAATAATGTCGAAGTGAAAACGGTAGAACATCACTTTTGCCATGCTAAAACTTATATCTACAAAGATACAATCGATAACCGAAATCATTTTCATATTATCGGCAGCTCTAATTTAACCGACGCCGGACTCGGAATATATAACAGCAGCAATATCGAACTAAATACGGCGTCAACCGGAGATAATAACGACTTTAAAGAATTACGACAATGGTTCAACTATCAATGGAACAATACCGCACAGAATAAAATCGAACTGCCCGATAAATCAAAAATCGAAGTCAAGAAATATATCATTGAACTTATTCAAAAATTTTTCAGAGAATATACGCCCGAAGAATTATATTACAAAATACTCTACGAAAAATTCAAAAAAGACTTCGATAAATTCGCAAACGACGCCGAATTCAAACGTGAAATCGCTCACTTAGAAGAAACTGATATTTTTCGCGCGCTTTATTCGTATCAGCAAAAGGGAGTCTTGAGTTTAATAAACATGTTGCAGAATCACAACGGCGCTATTCTTGCCGACGCTGTCGGTTTAGGAAAAACATGGACTGCTCTTGCGATAATGAAATATTTTGAAATGAAAGGCTACACTGTTATTCTGCTTTGCCCAAAAAGATTAAGACACAACTGGGAACAATATATTACAGGATACGGTTCAAAATTTGAAAATGATGAAATTGATTATTACGTTAGAAATCATACTGATCTACAAGATAATAGATTGGATTCATACTTCGGCAGAGAAGCTTTTCCTCTGGCTCGTATTCAACGCAAACAAAAAATATTGATTGTAATCGACGAGAGTCATAATTTGCGCAACGATAAATCCTCGCGGTATAAATTTTTGGTTGAGAAAGTGTTAATGCCGGAAAAGAAAAACCGCGACGTGAAAGTTCTGCAACTATCGGCGACTCCTATAAACAACGGACTAATCGACGTGCGAAATCAGTTTAAACTAATAACCAAAGGTTCGGACGACGGTTTTAAAGAAACGAATTTTGGAATTAACAGTTTGTTGACCGCTTTTCAACAAACGCAAAGAAAATTTACCGAATGGACTAAAAAACCGAATCGGAAAATTTCAGATTTTATCGGCAACTTGGACGACAACGTTTTCAAATTGACTGACGCTTTGATTGTCGCCCGTACTCGTAAGATGATTGAAGGCGAACTCGGAGGAATGACTTTTCCGAAAAAAGAACCGCCGCTTAATGAATTTATCGCGCCTAAAAATATCGGAAATTTGAAAACGTTTGACGATATTCTGAACGCTATCAATATAAATATGACCGCGTACAAACCGTCTTCTTATATTCTAGAAAGAAAAAAAGGCGAAAAATTAGCAATAGAAGACGAAGTAAATCGCGAAAAATTTCTCGCAAAAATGATGTATATTTTGTTGATAAAAAGATTGGAGTCAAGTTGGTTTGCGTTTAAAATTACTGTCGAAAAAATTCTCAAACAACATGAAAACGCGCTGAATAAAGTTAATTTATTTCTCGAAAAGAAACAAGATGATAATATCGAAATCAAGCTAGACGAAGACGATAAAGACGACTTACAAGACTCCGTTAATGAAACTAGCGTCGATGAAGATTTCGTATTAGGTAAGAAAAATCCTGTTGAGATTTCTCAAATTACCTCTATAAAAACTTTTCAAAAAAAATTAGAGAGTGATGTAAACAAATTGCAAAAGTTAAAAGAGAATCTTGAAATTTTTGAACGTAAATTTAATGAAAACGCTTTGGCGACCAACGACGCTAAACTTGAGCGGCTTGTTGAAATTATTGTTGACAAGCAAAAGCAAAAGAATAAAAAAGTCTTGATTTTTACGGTATATTCTGATACGGCGGAGTTTTTGTATCGCGAGTTGAAAAAACGTAATTTCCAAAATCTGGCGTTTATTTCCGGCAGCCGCAGCGAAACGGCAGACGGATATTCTAATAAAAATTTCGAGCCGATTCTAGAACGATTCGCGCCTTATACGAAACTCTACAACGAAAAAGATTGGACGGAATTATACGAAACAACAAATTCGTACAAAAAAGATCATAAAGACGAAAAATGGAATATTCCTTACGGCAAATGGTCGGAGTTGATCAAAGATCGCGATGCAGAAACGCAGAAAAAATTAGACAATCCGATTGATATTCTTATTGCGACCGATTGCTTGAGCGAGGGGCAAAATTTGCAGGATTGCGATTTTGTTATCAATTATGATATTCATTGGAATCCGGTTAGGCTTATTCAGCGAATGGGGCGTATTGATCGGATTGGTTCGCCTAATGATACGATTAAGGGAGTCAATTTTTGGCCCGCGAAAGATTATGAAGATTACTTGAAACTAAAATCGCGAGTTGAAAATCGCATGGCAATTATGACGGTTGTCGGCACGGAAATGGACGAAAATCTAACGCCGGAATTGCAAGAGATGATAAAAGACAATCCGTTATTTTCAAAGCAAACGGAAAAAATGCTAGAACAAATGCAGCTCACGTGGGATGATATTGAAACAAACGACGAAACGTTGGGGTTGGATAATTTATCGCTTGAGCAATTCAGACAAGAGCTGTTTGAATTATTCAAAAAGAAGGAAGATTTTTTCAAAGATATTCCTAATGGAGTTTTTACTGGTTTTCGTTTATCGAATAATTTGTTTCAGAATTGGAATTATAATGAAAACAGTTTGGTTGCCGTTTTGGGGTATCCGCGTAAACCTGACGAAAATGATAAAGATTACAAATACAATGAAATTTATTTATTGCATACTTCATATCGCGATGGAGTTCCTAATGTTTCTTTTTTGCAAAACGACATGGAGATACTAGCGTTTTTACGTCATCACAAGTTAGCGAATCGTTGTGTTCCGAAAGATATTGAAAATTGTGATAAGACTGTAATTGCGAATCTATCCAAAGCGGTAAACGATTGGTTGCAATCGCAAATTCCTAATGTCGCCGCTGATCAGTTACAAAATTTATTTACAGGAATTATCGATCCAATAATAATTTCAACGGAACCAAATAAAATCGAGGAAAAATTCAAGGCTGAAAATTTTGATTTAATAAATTGGTTTATTATCTCAAAATAATTGACTTATTAATTACGATCATTTTAACAAAAATAATTTTACATGAACCTTAATATTTTTAATGGAAATAATCTTTTCGAGTCGGCGGCGGGATTATTTGAGCAGTTGGGAATTAAATTAAATTCCAACACGGAGACGGCGTTACAGGCAAAAGCTGTTTTGGGCGAGTATTTCAAAGACAGAACGCCTTTTACGGACATTCAAAAAGTCTATTTTGCGGGTTTGGTTGACGATAGTGTTTTTGGAGAACAGCGTAATATCACTGTTGAGCAGGCGTTAGCGAGAGCCGGTATTAAATATAATGGTTTTATGATTTTTGCGTTGGAGATTTCTATTAAGCCGACAAG
>JAITAZ010000022.1 GCA_031283825.1 Planctomycetaceae bacterium
AATTTTTCCTCGCCCGTATTATCGCCAACGCCTAAATCGCCGCCGTCAATCTCTCCAACATACTTATCAATCTCATTACCGACAACGCCAAAATCGCCACTCGCCGACTTATTGATCTCTACATCGTCGTTTACTGTTTCTATTCCTGCGTCATTTTTATTTTCAACTTGTGCAAATTCAGATTCCGCCCGCAACCTCCGCTCAATTCGCGGCTCTAAAATATCAGCAATAACACTCTCCGAACAGAAATTACCAATCGCCGCGTCAAGCTCCCGCTGCACCCCCTGCTCTTGATGCAATAATCGCCTGTGCCTTTGATACAACTTGTTCAACTCGCGAATCTCCTCAATACTCTTGACTCGATACTGCTGAAGCAAATCCGAAATAGTAGTCTTCGCGTTTCGTAGTTCGGAAATTGTGTCTCGTTTGCGTTTTTTGAAAGGTCTTAATCCTTGCTTTAATTTTTCACGATTCTTCACCGCAACCTCATTCGACTCCAACATTGATTTTACGTTGCGCAAAATATCGACATAACTCTCGCTGTCTGCAAACGTCAATCCCGCCTCGCCGATAACGCGATCAATTCTATCCGTAATAGTCCGCATGTCCCGCGAGCGTTGCTCTAAAATTAAACGCTGCCGTTCAAGTTCGCGTTTCAAATCGTTTGCCGTATCGCTATGTTCTACTAGGTCTTTAACTCTCGCCGGAATCCAATCTACCGGCAACCCAACCGACCGCAACCAATCCTGCCAACGCCTCGCCGACGCCGCTTGCAATTCCCTATAACGCTGCAAACGTACCTCCAATTTTTTCAATTGCGCCGCCGATTCGTTATATTGATTTTCAATCGGAAGAAGTTTTTCAAGCGATTGCAACTCCGATTGCAACTGCCGACAACGCGACTCAATCGAACTCGAAACAATATCAGGAAAACGCGAATCAATCTCCGCCGCCTCCTGCTTCGCATGATTCATCTGAAAATTCAACGCATTCAACTGACGCTGATTTTGTTTCAACTTGCCCGCGCTCGACTTCTCCGAAATAAACTTGTACGCAATCACAACTGCACTCAACAACAATCCGCCTAAAATCAAAGCCGGATTAATTCCGCTTTCAAACGCTTTCAAACCAATCGCCTCAAAAATCGCTAGACCCGCCGGAATTACGCCCGCTACTCCAAACAAACCAACAATCGCAACTTGCCACGTCGGCATAGTTTGATTCTGCAACAAAACCGCATTCGCCCGATGCAAATCACGATGAGCTAAAGTCATCTCGGACAAATGTTGACCTATCGTCTGCCGCCGCCGCAACGACGTAAGCAATTCTTTCGCGTTATCAATCGCCTCGCCGATTGTACTTGCGTTGCGAGTTGAAAGTTCCGGTTTCAGCTTGCCGTGCAACGCCTTCGTTCTGCCTAGAATCTCCGTGTATTGCTCTTTCGCATGATGCAATCGACGCTTCGCCTTAACCGCCACACGCGCCGCAGTTCGATAACCGGCAAAAATATTATTTTGCAACGACACAGAATTAACTCCGCCCGAATCATGCTCGGATACATTAGCAACAATCGGACGCTCCCGCTCCTCACGATACGCGGCAGAAACAACGGCAGAATTAGAACTCGTACTCGTCCGCCGCCCGCGCTTGATCAAATTATCTTCATCCGAAATACGCGACATAATCGTTTTGATCTCGTTTTCAATCGACGCAATTTGAGAATCGATCTCAATAATACGCGATTCGTCATCAAGCAGAACCTCAAGCCGCGCCGCAAATTTAAGCAGCGACTCATTGACCGGTTGAGATTTGATCTCTTCTTTGGCAAGCTCGTATTCGGTTTTAATTTCCTGTAGATTTTTTCGGCGTTCCGTTAGTTGATTCGTGAAATTGTCTAACTTGAGAATCGTCTCGTCATTGACAACTACGACTTTGCCCATCGCGTCGATTTCATGCCTAATTTTATTGCGTTTTATCCAAATTGGCTCTGCGAGTTTAGCGATTTCGTAGAGTCTTTTTTCGCGTTGCATTGCCGCGAGTTCGTCTTCCAAAATTGCTACGGAACGATCAACGACTTTCAACTCGTCTTTGATACGCGCGTATTCGCGAACAAGCAGTTTTGAAGCGTCGATATCGTCTAGTATTTTCATTCGCTCGTTTATTAGTTGCGTCAACAGAGACGGCTTGGCGATATTTTCAATCGGACTCAAAATACGATTACGTCGATTTGTCAATTCTTTAATTGCATCGACAATAGAGACTCGTTCCATTCCGACGCTTAATTGAAACAGCATTTCGGCGGCGTCGGTGTTGTTTAATGTTCCGATGCGTTGGATCTCGTCGAGTCCGATTGCAAAGACGTTGTTAAAAGTTTGTTCGTCAACGCCGGAGATTAAAACTCGCAAGAGTTGAGCGCCTTCTTTTTCGCTGTTTGAATTGCGTAGTTCGATTGTTTCATGATAATCGTTTCCGTTGGGATGAAACATTCGACGCAGATTATATGAGCCGCTTGCAGACTCAATATTCATTGTGCCGCCGGAAACAACGTAAACGGGATTACCATGTTGATCGACAGTTTGCTCGATTGCTAGATTGCTTGTTTGATCGATTGTCTGATTTGCTGGAATTTCGGGCGTCATATTTTGTCCGCAGGTTCGGCGGGCGTATTGACGACGTTTAGAATCGAATCCGTAAAAAACGGATCGCATAAATTCCATTATCGTAGATTTACCTGCTTCGTTTGCGCCGTAAAAAACGTTGACGCCGTTAAATAATTTAGAAATCGTCAATCCAGACCAGATTCCAAATCGTTCTATTTCAAAACCGTTTATTTTCATTTATTACTCAACTTTTTAAATTCGGAATTCTGAATCGGAATTCGGAATTAAGATTTTAGTTTGTTGTTGATTTAATTTTTAATTATTCAATTGAATTTTTGGCAATATTTAAGCGATTTAAGCGGGCGGATTACTACAGGAATATTACAAAAAATTCTACAGAGATGTTCTTAAAAACATAATTCCGAATTCCAAATTCCGAATTCCGAATTTAAAAATTTACAAGCTCAATTTACAAAAGTTTTCTAGGAATTTCAATCCGATGATACCTGATTTTTCTGGATGAAATTGAGTTGCAATGATATTATCGCGTTTAATAATAGACGCGAAATTTACGTTTGCGTATTCGGTGGTTGCGAGTATATCGTTTTGATTTTTTGGCATGGGATAGTAGCTGTGGACAAAGTAAAAATCGCTTCCTGATTTGATGTTGTTAAAAAATTTTTTATATGGATTATTTGTTGAGACGTGCGAGTCCCAGTTTACCGAGTTCCAACCGATTTGCGGGATTTTTACGTAATGGTTATCTGGTTTAAATCTGACGGTTTGACCCGAAATGATACCGAGCGTTTTGGTGTTATTATCTTCTTCCGAGTAATCGAGCAAGACTTGCATACCGACGCAAATTCCCAGAAGCGGAATACCTCGTTTAGCGATGTCGTACAACGCTTCGTCGAGATGAAGTTGTTTGAGATTAAGCATAGTTGCTCCTGCTGCGCCGACTCCGGGAAAAATAACGCGATCAGCTTTACGAACGATATTGGGGTCTGATGTAATGATTCCATTGATTCCGATTGTTTTCATAGCCAATTTAACGCTAGTCAAGTTACCGGCTTTGAAATCTATTATTACGAGCATTTTTAAGTTGTTTATATTTTAAATTTTGTTTACACGGATCGCGTTAAATTTTTCGACGATACAAGTGAAATTCATTTTGATAATTTGTAACTATTCACGATAACAATACAATATTGCCTGTTCTATTTGACGTTTTAAAATTTTGTAACCGTTCATGTTCAAAAAAAATCCTACGTCATTTCAGG
>JAITAZ010000033.1 GCA_031283825.1 Planctomycetaceae bacterium
AAAACTCAACCGCATGAATCCGAACCGTAAATACAAAACAGATTACACAACAAAATAAAATAATACGTGTCATAATAATTTCGATATCCTCATTAAAAATAGGTAACCGTTCACGGAAAATTTTATTTTTTATCGAAAAATTAAAACGCGAATAGTTACAAATTAACAAATGTAGAGACACAATGCCTTGCATCTCTACGAGCGTTAATTTATTGTTATTTGCAAATGATTATTTCATGCGCATTCATAAAAATTATATTCATAATCATTAAGTTGAATTTTTGTACAAATATTCCGCTTGAACATTACCCAAATCTCAATTCCGAATTAAAAAACCGTGAACGGTTACAAAAATAGACAGTTATTCAGTCATAGTTATTAAGGGACATTATGGACGTCGTTGTTTTAAATCGAAAATTAAAGACTCAAAAGACGTCGCTCTTGAGTCTTTGTAATCAGGATTTAAATCAACATTTTTATTCAAATATAATTCAATTCTGATTCTGATTTTTGGGAATTTTAATATTAAAGGTATTGTTTGCAACAGGGACTTCACAAGATAACGGCGTAGAGTCGTAACTGCTATATTGGTCGTCGATTAGCGAGCGGGAGGTCTCTTGTTTATTACTCGTGATTACCGTTGTTGCGCCTTCGATGTAAACTTTGTATGTTCCGGCGGGTAATCCATCGTTTGTGCGGAGAGTTCCCATTACATAATTTCCATTTGCATCAATATTCCCTTTCGCTGAAAATGTATCGGTTGCAAAAATCACCGCGCCAACATTTAACGGCGTGCCGTCGTCAAGTGTTACTGTTCCGCTAAGCGGAACTTTGCCGCTGCCACAACCGACGCAAAAAAGTAATGCGGATACAATAAATAATAAAATACTTTTTTTCATTGTTCTATTTCCTTTATTTTTTAATTTTTTTGAGCAATCGTTCATTCAAATATTAACGCGATATTTGAAAACGATGAACGATTACAATTTTGAATAATCGTCTATTCAGCAGCAGAATTTTTAAAGGACGAAAGAGACGTCTTGTTTTAAATCTGTTTGAAAAGACTCAAGAGCGATGTCTTTTGAGTCTTTAATTTTCGATTTCAAACAACGACATCTCTAACGTCCCTTGAAAAATTATTACTGAATAGTTAAATTAACCATCACAAACTAAACGCTACGCAATTTCTAATTACGGTATCGATACTGGAGTCCCATCTTTAACATTGCCGAGTCGTCCAATAATAGTTCTACTGTTCGCCGAAATTGATCCGGCAGGAACAGTAACGGCAATAGAATGTACCGAACCATCTCCCAGAAGAAAATGCACAGTGCCGGGGTGATTACTGCCCCACTGAGGTTGTGATTCGTCAGCTTGATTGGCACTACTGCCACGATCACTTGAACCACGTGCGATACGCCCATTGATACTTCGTATTCCTGGAAAAGAGTTAAAGATCGAGTTTCCTAATAACATAGTGCAATCGGTTGTCCAACGGTTGTCTCCAGTTGATGCTACATTTGTAGTACATTGACCAACGACTCTATTCCAAATATGTTTTTCGCCGACAACGATTTGATTGGAAGTTCCGTCTGCCCACCAAGCGATAGTATCGCGCGGCGCCCAAGTTGTTACGTCGCTCCCATTCCAGACTGCACATCGAACCGGACCAACTTGTGTTGAAACTGTTGAATCAGTAGTTCCTATTGCTCTCCAATTGTTATACCAAGTTCCCCAACTTTCTGAATCAAGTCCTTGTAAAGTAGCGTAATCTCCCTGTGGACCATGTTGACCGCACTGATAATTTGTGCCAGTAGTATCAGGACAAGGATTATTGCCATTTCCAAGATAATCGTTTCCGCTACGTCGCGATGGACACTTTAAAACTTTCAAACTGGAATTAATCGAAGATTGAAGCTGCGTAGTTTCTGCCGATGTTGATCCCAATGCGTTCCAAAATGATGCATTGTGTATTCCTGTTGGCAAGTTGAAATTGTTTGTTTTGTTTTGGAACAATTCGTAAGTTGTCAGCTGTTCCATGTAAGGCAGAATCAATACCCAAAATGATACATTCGGGTATGAATGAAGGAAATCTTGATCTGTTCCGACAGTTGATGGCGGTAAGCCATTTATACTGTCGTTAAAGTTGTGAACTGCTAGACCGATTTGTTTAAGATTGTTTGAGCAATGCATTCGTCTTGCCGCTTCGCGCGCCGCTTGAACTGCCGGTAAAAGTAAAGCGATCAAAATTCCGATGATCGCAATTACAACCAGAAGCTCAACAAGCGTGAAACCAAATAGACGATTGAGGCAAAAAGTAGGTTTGGAAGAACGTCCCAAAGAATAATTATCGTAACGATAATTCGAATCGAGATTTTCAGCCAGATAACCTGACCCCCCCCCCCCTGCCTATTTTAACATTGTCCATTTTAACATTTGCTGTAAAGGCAATATTAACATTGACTTCAGCCGACGACATCATTTTGTCAATCTTTTTCATTTTAATCTCCTTTTTAAATTGGTTAAAGGATTCTCAAACGGGTTAAAAAATTATTGACGTTGCAATTTTTTTTCGATTTCAAAAATGAAAAAAATCAACAACGCAATAAACGACTAATTAAACGCGATTCAAATTTAACTCGCGCAAAAACCGTTTTTGCGAGAAACAAAAATTAAATTTTTAATCGCGATCAAACTCAACTTGATTTTTCGTTACGAAAATTCTAAAAACTGTAAATTGAAAATTTCAAGTTAGCGAGCGGCAGTATAAAGTAATTCGTCAAAAAAAGCAATAGGGAATTTTTCATTCTGTCAAAAAAAATTAAAATTCAATTTTGAATACCGAAAATTCAGAATAAAAAGAATATTTTAAACACGGTTTTCACGGATTAAACGAATTTTTTTGGTGAATACGGATAACTCATGTTACGTACTTGCTGCGAGTTTTATTTTTTTGTAACCATCCACGCTCAAGAGAAAATTTCCTACGCCCTGAAAGGGCAACGGAGTTTTAGCCCACCGCAACGCGGTGGGTTAGCATTTCCCCAACAACGTCGCCCTGAAAGGGCAGCGGAATTTTTGAGTGAATATTGTTAAGATCGATGGTAATATATCAGTGGAATATTTGTTTTTTAATTATAGTCAAGGCGATGAAATCAATATTGTTTGTTAATATTTGTAACGAATATTCGTGATAATATTTTTTCCGCTGCCCTTTCAGGGCGATTCGTTTGGGGGCGTTTTAACCCACCGCGTTGCGGTGGGCTAGCATACGCTGCCCTTTCAGGGCGTAGGATTTTTTCTCTTGCGCGTGAACAATTACCGTTTTTGAATGGCTAAACCCAAAGTATAGACGCAATGCTTTGCGTCTATATCAGTGAGCTTTTGATCGAACAATAGAGACGCAAGGCATTGCGTCTCTACGAGCGTTAAGTTATTGTTATTTGCAAATGATTATTTCATGCGCATTCATAAAAAATAGTAATATATCAGTGGAATATTTT
>JAITAZ010000077.1 GCA_031283825.1 Planctomycetaceae bacterium
TTTTTAGAGATTCCCAATAATTAAAATCAATTCAGATTTACCGTCGGCTAACGCCGACGCGACCTTTCGGCGAAAGGTCGCCTACCTGAGTCGGCGGTCGCCTACCTGATCTGGGGTCGGGGACAACTTAAAAAGCTGAATGGCACTACTAAAAAAAATTAAACTCACTGCAAATGCGTAACATGAGTTCATAATTCATAATTTAAAAACATAAACGGTTACAAAAAATTATCGGTTGAATACTTACAACTTATCCGCAAGGGTCGGTTGAGTTGTTTGAGATGTTAGGTATAATTCTCGACTTTCATAATTATTCGCACTGAAAATTATCAACAAAATTATCAACCTTTAATCATAAAAAAAATTTTTTAATGGAGAATTAAAAATGACCGCCGAATTGGTAAAAAATATTCATTGGGTCGGATTTGTCGATTGGAATGTTCGCGACTTTCATAGCTTCGATACTTGGCGAGGCGCAACTTATAACTCGTATCTCGTCAAAGATGATAAAACCGCCGTCATCGACGCCGTTAAATCGCCATACGTCGAAAATCTGATCAAAAATATCGCGTCATACGTCGAATTAGATAAAGTCAACTATGTCGTTTGCAATCACGCCGAACCAGATCACGCCGGAGGAATCGGAGAACTCCTAAAACATCTGCCAAACGCCACTCTTTTATGTAACACAAAATGCCGAGATGCACTCGCCGGATACTTCAACAATATCGATTCTTGGAAAATTCAAATAGTCGCAAACGAAGAAACTATCTCTCTCGGAAAACGTAAACTAGTCTTTATAAATACACCGATGGTGCATTGGCCAGAGTCAATGTTCACTTACATTCCAGAAGATGAATTACTTTTCTCTATGGACGCTTTCGGGCAACATATCGCAACCTCCGAAAGATTCGACGACGAATACGATCTCAACTCAGTTTTACGAGAAGCAAAAAGCTATTACGCAAATATCGTTACGCCTTACAGTAAACAAGTTCAATCGACGCTTGCAATCGCCGCTAATACTCCAATAAAAATAATCGCGCCGTCTCACGGTTTGATCTGGCGTTCTCACGTCGCAGACATTGTCGCGGCATACAAAAAATGGTCGGCAGGAAATTACGCACGAAAAGTTCTTATCATCTACGATTCAATGTGGGAAAGCACAACACAAATCGCAAACGAAATTCTAAACGGAGTCGTTAGCGTCTCTGACGGAGTTGACGCAAGAATGTTTCATGTCCGCAAAAGCTCGCTGACTGAAATCGCAACCGAAATGCTAGACGCCGCCGGAGTCGCCATCGGCAGCTCAACCTTGAACACGCAAGTTATGCCGCAAATATCAGCAGTCTTGACATACATTCGAGGTTTGAAATTTTCGCCAAAATTCGCGGTCGCATTCGGCTCTTACGGATGGGGCGCACAAGCCGTAGATATTTTAGAAAAATGGATAAAAGAAACCGGATGGACGTCAATTGCAAATCCAATTAAGTCAAAATTCAGACCAACGCCAGAACATCTAATCGAAGCAAAAAACGCAGGTTCAATACTAGCAAAAAACGCAATCGAACAAACAAAAGAAACCATAAAATTTTAAAAAGAGGAGAAAAAAATCATGACACTAAACAAAGAACGAGCTCTTATTTCATTCGACTATGCATTAAAACGATTGTTGCGCAACAAAGTCAACTATGACATTTTGGAAGGCTTTTTAAGCGAATTGCTTCAAACCAAAATCTCCGTAAAGAATATTGGCGAAAGCGAGAGCAATAAAGAACACAAAAGAGATAAATTTAACAAAGTAGATATCTTGGTTGAAAACTCCTCCGGCGAGATATTGTTAATTGAATTGCAATTTACAGCAGAAATGGATTATTTACATCGGATGTTGTTCGGCACGAGCAAAACTATTACCAACTATATGGCTCAAGGAGACGACTATTTAAACGTGAAGAAAGTCTATTCGATCAATATTGTCCATTTCGATTTGGGACAAGGCGACGATTACGTCTATCACGGCATAACTCATTTTACTGGACTTCACAATCAAGACGAGCTTCGTCTTTCGCCGGCACAACGCAAACTTTTCGACAAAGAATTTGCCGGAGATATTTATCCTGAATATTACATTTTGAAGGTCAAGAATTTTAACAATAATACTAAAGACCGTCTCGACGAATGGATTTATTATTTGAAAAACAACGAAATCAAGGAAGAATTTAAAGCTCAAGGTTTAGATAAGGCGCGTGAAATCCTCAAGAGAAATAATCTTTCGCCGGAAGAACAAAAAACGTATGATTATATTTTAAGCCTGCGTAGCGAAGAATTAAGCGCAATTGCCACATCAAAATTTGAAGGCAGAGAAGAAGGCAGAGAAGAACGAGAAAAACTCGTTCAAGAATTAGAAAAAGAACGAGAACGACGAGAAAAACTCGCTCAAAAATTAGAAAAAGAACGAGAAGAACGCGAAAAACTTTTGGCAGAAATTGCTCGTCTCAAACAGCAGAGTAAACAAAAATAATATACAACTCGTACTTTGAATTTCGGCAACATGAAGTCGTAAAAGTCGGCTTTCCGAGTTCTAATCGACAATTCAAGTGTGAACAGTTTAAAACAATAAATGGAGCTTTTTTAACAAAATTTTAAACTGCTCTCACTTTAAATTTCGGTTAGAGCCGCCTGCTTATCCTTTTCGGAAAGCAGGCTTTTACGCCTTTGTGTCGTAGAAATTCATTGTGCGATCTGTGTATAAAATACAAAATTTATACATGAACGGTTACAAAAATTTTTATAACTGTTTTTGTGTGGTTATAAAACATAATTCCGACTTAAAAAAAACAGGAGTGAAAAAATGGGTCGCAGGATTTTAGTTACTAGCGGATTACCTTATGCGAATGGTCATATTCATATTGGTCATTTGGTTGAGTATATTCAGACGGATATATGGGTTCGTTTTCAAAAGTTGATTGGCAATGAGACGACGTTTATTTGCGGCGACGATACTCACGGCACAACGATGATGCTTCGCGCTCGCTCGGAGGGACGCTCGGAGGAAGAAATAATAACGGAGATGCATGCCGCTCATCTGCGTGATTTCAATGGATTCGGGATAGAATTCGATTTTTATGGTACGACTCACAGCGAGGAGAATCGGCAGATTTGCGTAGAAATCTGGAATGCTCTCAAGCGGGACGGACTAATTGAGGAACATGAAATTGAGCAACTTTACGATACTGAGGCGAAAACGTTTTTGGCGGATCGTTTTGTGAAGGGGACTTGTCCGTCGTGTGGTAAGAGGGATCAGTTTGGCGACAATTGCGAGTGTGGTGCTCATTATGAGCCGACTGATTTGACTGATGCTGTCAGTACGATTACGGGAACAAAGCCTGTGTTGAAGAAGGCGAAACATCTTTTTGTTAATATTGAAAAGGAGCATAAATTTCTTGATGAGTGGGTTCATTCTGGGGCGTTGCAGGCGGAGATAACGAATTATTTGACGGGTCAATTTTTGAGTAATAAATTGAGGTCGTGGGATGTATCTCGACCTGCGCCGTATTTTGGTTTTGAGATTCCAGACTCGCCGGACAATTATTGGTATGTGTGGTTTGACGCGCCGACTGGTTATGTCGGTTCGACTTTGCAATGGTGTAAGTTGACGGGGAATGATTTCAACAAATTTTGGAAGGACCAATCGACGGAGGTTCATCATTTTATTGGCAAGGACATAACTTATTTTCACACGCTTTTTTGGCCTACGATGTTGAAGGTAGCGGGATTAACGTTACCGAAAAAGGTTCATGTTCATGGATTTTTGACGGTTAATGGCGAGAAGATGGCGAAGCGTCGTGGTACGTTTATTCTTGCGTCAACGTATTTGAAGTATCTTAATCCTGATTATTTGCGGTATTTTTATGCGTCGAAAACGTCTGGGCGGGTTGACGATTTGGATTTGAATTTCGACGAGCTTGAGAGTAAGGTAAATTCAGATTTGGTAGGTAATCTTGTTAATATTGCGTCGCGGACTGTAAAGTTTGTGCAGAAGTCTGGTTTATCGTCGAGTTATCCTGACGATGGCGGACTTTTTAAACGGGGTGTTGAAGTTGGAAGTGAGATTGCGGAGGCGTATGAGAATTGCGATTATGGAAGGGCGGCGCGTTTGGTGATGGAGTGTGGTGACAGGGCGAACAAGTATATTGAGGACAATGCGCCTTGGTTGATTAGTTCGGATTCGGGTCGGGAGGTTGAGTTGCGGAATATTTGTACGATTGGTTTGAATTTATTTAGGCAGATGGCGATTTATCTTTTGCCGATTCTTCCGAATTTGAAAGTTGAGGTGGAGAGGTTATTTAATACGAAGATTGAGCGATGGGAAGATGCGAGTAAACCGGTTGTTGGCGTTTTGGTTAATCAGTACAAGCATTTGATGACGCGGGTTGATCACGTGTTGATTGAACGAATTATAGAGGAGAGCAAGCAATCGGACGTGGTTGAAAATTCGGTTAAGTTTAAGGATTCGGATGAGGTTTTGAAGTTGGAGCCGTTGGTGGGCGAGAAGATTTCGATTGATGATTTTGCGAAGGTTGATTTGCGTGTTGCGAGGGTTATTGAGGCGTGCGAGGTTGAAGGTGCGAGAAAGTTATTGAGGTTGAAGTTATCATTTGGCGGTGAGGAGAGCAGACAGGTTTTTGCGGGGATTAAGTCTGTGTACAAGCCTCAGGAGCTTATTGGTCGATTAGTAATTTGTGTTGCGAATTTGCAACCGAGACAGATGAAATTCGGTTTGAGTGAAGGAATGGTAGTAGCTGCCGGACTAGGCGGAGAAGAAATTTTCCTAATTAGTCCTGATAACGGAGCCAAGCCCGGAATGAGATTACATTAAAAATTTAAAAACTTGAAATTTAAACTTGTAGCTATTCATGTAGATGATGTTACGGTTTTGAGATGGTTATTGAATGGTTACTCAAATTGGATAATAAATAGGATGAGAAAGAAAAAAATCAAGGACATGGCGCTTTATATTTGCGGTGAGCTTTTTGATTATTTTGGTTGTGAGATAAATCAAGACGTTAAGTTATTATTTTATTTTGGCAGAAATCGCAAGAAGTTAGTTGCCACGATAAAAAAGGAGATGGAGAATCTACTACAATATTATGACGTCCCTGACGCGATGCGTGAAGCAATTGACGAAGCAATCAACAACTATAAAAAATGGGGATAATTGTAGGGAGTCTCTAAAATTTCATTTTTAACCGTTCAAGAAATTTTTTATTTTTCTATCGAAAAATTCAAACGTGAATAGTTACAAATTAGCAATCGTAGAGACGCAATGCCTTGCGTCTCATTGTTCGATCAAAAGATCACCGATAGAGACGCAAAGCATTGCGTCTCTACATTTGGTTTAGCCATTCAAAAACGGTAACCGTTCACGCACAAGGAAAAAAATTTCTACGCCCTGAAAGGGTAGCGGAAAAAAATTATTACGAATATTCGTTACAAATATTAACAAACGATTTTCACGATATTCACCATATTCACTATATTCACCAAAAAAATTCCTTTGCTCTTTCAGGGTGTAGGAAATTTTTCTTGCGTGTGAACGGTTACGATTTGTTTTATCTTTTGAGTTTTTAATTCTAGATTTTAATTTGGTTTATCCTTTAATGTCCCTTTATCCTTTTAAAAAAATATGAAGCGAACTACTACGCTTGCGATTGTGTTAACGCTTACATTTGCGCATTTATCGAATGATCTTTTTCAGACGTTTTTTCAAGCGATTTATCCTCAACTTAAAGAATCGTTATTATTGACATTTACGCAGATAGGTTTTATTACGTTGACGTTTCAATTTACGTCGTCGATATGTCAACCGTTGGTTGGGATAGCGACGGATAGGCGACCGTTTCCGTATTTGTTGCCGATAGGGATGTTTTTAGCTCTTATTGGCGTAGCGATGATTTCTTTTGCGCAAAGTTTTAGTGCTGTGCTTTTATCGGTTGGATTTATTGGATTGGGTTCGGCGGTATTTCATCCGGAGGCATCTAGGTTAGTGTTTATGGTATCTGGTGCGAGGTTGGGGTTTTTTCAATCTTTATTTCTTGTTGGCGGAAATGTTGGCGGTTCTTTGGGCGCATTGATGGCGGCGATTTTTATTGCGCCGTATGGTCATGGACGTTCTATTTGGTTAACGCCGATAGCAATTTTTACGATGATTATAATGTTGCCGATTTGCCGATGGTATTCGCGTAATTTGAATTGTATGAAATATCCGCAAAAAGAAAAAGATTCTAAAACGAGTTCAGATTTGCAATCAGATTCGAATATAGATTCGAGTTTAGAATCAGGCGAGGAGGGTTCTGTAGTTTTATCGCGGTCTGCCGTGTGGGGTTCTTTAGCGATATTGATGACGTTGATTTTTTCAAAATATATTTATTTGGCGTGTTTTCGTAGTTATTATACGTTTTATTTAATTGAGCTTTATGGTATTTCGGTTCGTTGGTCTCAGACGTATTTATTTTTATTTTTGATTGCAATTGGAACTGGGACTCTTGTTGGCGGTCATGTTGGCGATTATATTGGTCGCAAGTATGTTATTTGGGTGTCGATTCTTGGCGCGTTTCCGTTTACGATTTGTATTCCTTTTGTTCATTCTCTTTTTTGGACGTGTGTTTTGAGTATGTTAGCGGGATTTATTTTATCGTCTGCATTTTCTGCTATTTTGCTTTATGCTCAGGAGTTATTCCCTGGCAGAGTTGGAATGATAGCAGGATTATTTTTTGGTTTAGCGTTTGGAGTTGCCGGCGTTGCGTCTGTAGTTCTGGGCATTGTTGCAGACAAATATGGAATTGATTTTGTCTTCGGAATTTGTTCTCTGCTGCCTTTATTAGGATTAACTACCTACCTACTACCTGACTTGGGAAGAGGGAAGTTATAGTTGTAGGGAATTTTAAAATGATTTTTTTAGGGGACACTGGGGACACTCTAATTTAAAAACCATGATTAACGACTCAACAGAAAACGACAGCCTTTTTAAAAGAGAGATTTTTTTTTCAGTTTTATCCCCACGAGCCATTAACCTCAGATTGTAAACAAGAACGTCCCCAACGTCCCCAACGTCCCTTTTGTCCCCAATGTCCCCTAAAAAAAATGGTAATATATCAGTGGAATAATTTTACTGAACAATTTTATTTTTCATTGTCCTGCAAGGACAGTACTTTATTAACCGTATGCTTTAGCATACGGTAACGGCAATACACATTTAAAAGTCCCGCTAGGGACGACACTTGATATTCAGAACGAGATACAATTTTTTTGCGTTATCAAGTGTCGTCCTTGCAGGACTTAGTAATTCGGGGGACTTTACCGTATGCT
>JAITAZ010000144.1 GCA_031283825.1 Planctomycetaceae bacterium
TCCATTCTCGTTCTGGTTCAAGTTGTTGACGTATATATTCGCGATCAATTGATCTCAACGCCGAGAGTTCAATCGCGACAACTTTATTATCGTTGCGCAAAAGTTGAATGTCTTTATCGATGATTTTTCCCGTTTTATCTTTGATTTCTTTCAAGCCTACGAATTTTGCGGTTGTCTTAAATAATCCGTCTGGTGTTTCCCATTTTCTAAAGCCTTCGGGTGAAATTGGTTCGGGATCGGGTTTGTCAATATCAATAATCATTCCTCCGCCAATTAACATAACGTTCTTTTCGCGAACATCGCGACGTAAATTTAACCAATATTGTTTTGCGTTGTTTTGTTCGTCAATGAGTCTCTTGATGTCTTCTATTGCCAAAGCCGCGTCTTCTTTTAATTCGGACGAAATTTTATTTGACTGACGAAGTTGTTCAAGCGATTTTATCGTCCTCTGATTACCCAATCTGCCCAACAAACGATAAACAAAAGAATGATAAGATCGCGGCTTAAAATTCGGTCCCGGATTAAGAGAAGGCGCGGCAACCATCGTTCCATCAGGAATTTGGTATTTTTCTGTCGCCAATGCCAACAAGTCCGGCAAAAGGTCTCTAATTTCGGAGTCGCCAATAAAGGTTAAAGCGTACAATTGTAAGATTTGATCTTTAGAGTACAAAAGTTTACGCAACTCGGATTTTTCATTTAAAGTAACAACGTCATAATGTATAAACGACAAATTGGTTTTGCGATAAATTTCATTACGTTTGTTTGAGTAATATTCTTTCAATGCAATGTAATAAGTCTCTTTGAGCTTCTGTATTTCACTGGGAGAATTTATTGTACGAATAATCTCAATACGACCTTTTTCGGTTTTGACTAACTCGGATGTGTTTTTTAATTTCGTTTCAAATGCAGCTTTAGCGTCGGCTTTTTCTTTTTCACGTTTGGCTAATTCTTCTTCGCTTAAATATCGTAACGGTTCGAGTTCAACCAACTCTTCAAAAGTTAAAGGAGTAACAAACCAAGATGGGACTCCGTAAGTCGGATCAATATAATATCGCATAATACAGCAAGAATAATTGGCTGTTTTCATTGCATGTTGACCAGCAGGATTACTCGTATCTATGCGTTTCATTAATTTTTCAAGACGCTTGAGATCGTCCGCGTCGCCAAGTAATTTTTTTGTTAATTTATTTGAATATCTTAAATTTTGGCAAAAGGAATCAAACAGATAAATGTCCGATGTTTTTTCAATAAAATTCCATGATCGATTTTTAAGATAAGTTATATCGTCGGCTGTTGCGTATTTATCCGTGTCAGGATAATAACAAAGATTAAGTAATTCAACGCAACAAGCGTCGTCCAGATTTTTAATTATCTTTTGCCATTGTTGCTTTACGTTATCGCGATATTTTTCATTTTGCGCATATTTAGCCAAGATACTCCATGTTGTTCGGTATTCTTTCCGCAAATAACCGGCATAGCGTCTATTAGTTTTTGACAACTCTGAATTTAATTCTTTTTCATATCGAGTTAGAATATCCGATAAGATTTTAAAATTTTCTTGTGAGATAGTTTTTGTAAAATCAAACCATTGTTCGCGATTTATATCCGACGTAATTTTTACGACTTCGTCTATTGCTTCTTTCATTTTAGGCGAGATAGAACGTGCGCCGATAATTGGAGTTGATACGTCTAGTGTTTCTTTCTTTTTCGGCGACGGATTATTATGAATAGTCTCTGCGTAAACATTCTGAAACAGCAGAATACCGAATAAAAAAAACAATGAAATAATGTTATTAACATTAAAATAAAAAAAATATTTTTTCATAAAATTCTCCTTAATATTTTTTCTTGTAATCATAACAATCATGCCGAAAGAATTATTCGAGACGGTGTCATAAAACGGAAAAATAGCTATGCAACAGAAGCAAAAAAGGAATGGAAACTCAAGCAATTCTAATGAGCATCTTCCAAACATTAAAACAAAGAAATCTAAACCCAATAAAAATACTCGTAAACTCATTAAAAGAATACAAAAAAACAAAAATATTACAAAATCTACCAAAAAAATAAATTATTCAAGTGATATGTTACATTATTTGTAATATACCAGCTGAATTTTTTGTAACGATATTTCCTCGAATTATGATTTCCTAATTTTCTGCGTTAAAATTTTTTATCAAACTTAAACGCAGAATATCGCAGAGATGAGTCGTTATAAATATTCTGCTGAAAATTACCCTTATTTTTGTTTATAACAATGACAACAATCGAACATGCTTTTCTTGGAGTAAATATTGTAATGGCGACAGGATTTGAGCGTCGTTATAGTTGGCGTCTTGCGGCGATGTGCGGACTTTGTGCGATTGCACCGGATTGGGATGCGTTGACAATTGCATATAGTTTAGAACTTTTTGGATTAGCTCATCGTGTTTGGGGACATA
The DNA here is from genome assembly GCA_031283825.1 of Planctomycetaceae bacterium. Lineage (GTDB taxonomy): Bacteria > Planctomycetota > Planctomycetia > Pirellulales > Thermoguttaceae > WRKP01. The sequence continues at coordinate 2,442 of JAITAZ010000144.1, forward strand.
ATTTTTTGGTATGTTTTTTGGTCGGTTTATTGATCGGCTGCATCGATTATCGTTACGATATTGTTTCACGAGTTTTGAGTTGGTTTTGTAGAATATTTCGGATTTCAAATTTGGACGATAATTTTTCTATTCGTGATCGATTTTCGCGTCTGGGATTAGTTGTTTGGATAATTTTTGCGGAGATTGGGTCTTTATCTCATCTTGTTGCAGATATCGTTTCGTCCGGCGCGGCAGATTTACCGGACTGGGAATTAAAGTTATTATTCCCTTTTTCAGAGCGAGGTTTTATCTATCCGATGCATTCATGGGGCGATGTCGGAGTAACATTAATTTTCGTAGCAGGAATGTTCGCGATGCTCAAATGGAATTTAAAAACAAAACTAATTGCAAGATTGACTCTATTAGCAATAATCGCCTACATCGTCTGGTAGATTATTTGTCAGATTTATCGTTACAATAAAGGTAATTGTCTTTGATCCGCCAATTATACATTGAACGGTAACAAATGGTTGTTTTTTTCGGTAGAAAATAATAACAGATTAAAAATTTATTTTTGTCAAAAATAAATTTGTAAACCATTTGTTCCGCTCAAAATATACATCGACTAACCATTACTTATGATTTACCTTTTGGGTTTAGTATATATCCTAAATCTTTCCCTTGTGGTTGCGAGACTTTTCCGCCTTCATTTACTTGGAAATGATTTGTGATACTGTCTAGTTGTTGCGCCGTGTTTGAAATAGTTGTAACAGCGTCGGCGGATTCTATAACTGTAATCTTGTTTTCGTTTGCCGTGTTGCTCAAACGTGAAACAGATATATTGACTTCATTCAAACTTTGCGTTTGCGATTCTGTCTCATGACTTATTTTTGTAATAATCTCATTGACTTGCGAGACTTGTGTTGCAATTGAATTTAACGATTCCGACGTTTCATTCGCGACATGACTTCCCAACTCGACCTGATGAATCGATTCCTCGATCAATCCGGCGGTTTCTTTTGCGGCTTTTGCGCTTCTTGCCGCCAGACTTCGTACTTCTTCTGCAACGACAGCAAATCCTTTTCCGTGTTGTCCGGCTCTTGCCGCTTCTACTGCCGCGTTCAACGCGAGCAAGTTTGTCTGAAACGCGATGTCGTCAATCACGCGAATAATCTTTTTGATCTCTTCCGAACTTTTTGTAATCAAGTTCATCGAATCGACCATCCGGTTCATTCTTTGTTGACCTTCCGTCGTATCGCTATGAGCTTTAATCGCCAACGATTCAGCCTCGCGAGCGTTACCGGCGTTTTCTTTAGTCTGCGTATTCAACTGATCGATTGACGTAGCAACGTCTTGAAGTTGCGATGCGCTATCGTTTGTATTTGTAACGAGTCGTCCGTTTGTCAGCGTTAAGTTATCGCCTTCTTTGGCAACAGCGTTGGCAAGAGTTTTTAAGTCTTTTATTGAATCGTAAAATCCGTAACGCATTCCGATTAGAGCTTTTCCGAGAGTATCGTTTTCTGATTTAAGCGGCACCCAAACGCGGAGGTCTCCTTTTGCGATTGTCAATGCAACTTCGGTTTTTTCTTTTAATGCTTCTGCAACTTCTTTAAACGCATTCGATAAAAGTTCTAATTCGTCTCCGGTATTTACGTCTAAGGAGATATCCATTCCGCCGTCGGCTAATTCTTTTGCTGCGAAAGTCATTCGGCGAATCGGACCGACAATACGACGCAAAAGGAACACAATCAATAAAATAAACACGAGCAATCCGACGCTTACAATTATCAGGTTATTGACAATATTTCGTTGGATGATTTGTTCGTTACTTTTCATTGGTAATCCGACAAAAAGCGAGCCGAGAACCGTGTTGCTATTATTCACGACAGGAAGATAACAAACTTTCATCTTTTGTTTGAGAACAACAGCTTCGCCGGTGTAACTTGTTTTGTCTTCAAAGAGAGCTTTTAAGACTTTTTCATTTTCTAAAATGGTGCCGACTGCCGGTTTGCCTTTATTTTCGCCTTCGAGGTGAAGAATTG
>JAITAZ010000212.1 GCA_031283825.1 Planctomycetaceae bacterium
ATGCGAAAAATACGGCGAAAAATACGCACTAAAAGGAGGTCTAGGACACTTCGAAGCTCAATATCTAATGTCCCTAGCCCTAGCACACGCAGGAAGATTAGGAAAATTCGGAGCGTAAGCTTTTAAACAAAAAAAATAATTCCGCATTCCGAATTCCGAATTTAAAAATCATGTCTGATTTATTATCTCAAAAATTATATTTGGCGTCTGATCTAACTGACGGTGAATTTGCGATATTGATTGAATCGGACAGTTTTGACGAGGAGTTGCGTCGTCTTGCGGACTTGGTGCGGCGTTCTTATTACGGGACGGATGTTTATGTTCGCGGGTTGATTGAGATTTCCAATTATTGTCGGAATGATTGTTATTATTGCGGGATTCGGCGGGGTAATCATTTTGTTGAGCGGTACAGGTTAACTCGCGGCGAGATTTTGGATTGTTGTCGAATTGGCTATGAATTAGGTTATCGGACTTTTGTTATTCAAGGCGGCGAGGATACTTTTTACTCCGACGAGATGATCTGCGAGATCGTTTCGGCTATTCGCGAGTTATATGTTGATTGTGCGATTACGTTGTCTCTTGGCGAGAGATCGTATCGGAGTTACAAGTCGTTTTTTGATTCCGGCGCGAACAGGTATTTACTTCGGCATGAGACGGCGGATTCGGAACATTATGTCAAGTTGCATCCGCCGGAAATGAGTCTTGACAACCGTAAGCGATGTTTATTTGATTTGAAACGGATAGGTTATCAGGTCGGGTCTGGATTTATGGTTGGTTCGCCGTATCAGACGACTCAAAATATAATCGCCGACCTTCGTTTCCTTCAGGAATTGCAGCCGGCGATGGTTGGAATTGGTTCGTTTATATCGCATCATCAAACGCCGTTTAGTAATTTTAGAAGCGGCGATTTAAAACTTACATTGAGATTGATTTCGATTTTGCGGCTTTTATTTCCATATTCGTTAATTCCTGCAACAACAGCATTAGGGACAATAGACCCAGTCGGACGCGAGTTAGGAATTTTAGCCGGCGCGAATGTTGTTATGCCGAATTTATCGCCGGTGAATGTAAGAAAAAAATACGAATTATACGACAACAAAATTTGTACCGGCGAGGAAGCCGCCGAGTGCCGACATTGTCTAACTAGACGAATCGCCTCAATCGGTTTCAATATAGTTACGAATATTGGAAATGTAAAAGAAATGAAAGACAAATGTTCTTGAGTCTTTTCAAATAAATTTTAAATCAAAATGTCTTTACTGTTCCTATTGTCCCTTAAAAAAAACTTCGACTGAATATTTAAAAATATTCTACCAATTTAACAAACATTAATTCCGAATTTAAATTTTTTTACGATAATGCTTCACACAGACGAAATTCTTTCGACGATTCGAATGCTTCACAATGAGCATCTGGATGTTCGAGCGGTAACGTTGGCGTTGAATCTTAATGATTGTGCTGCGCCGAATATTGAGTTGGTTTGCAAGAAGGCGTATCACAAGATTCATGCTTATGCGAAAAACTTGGTAACGCTTTGTAATGATGTTGGCGCGAAATATGGGATACCGGTAACGAACAAGCGTCTTGCTGTATCTCCTGCGGCGACGTTGCTTTCGGGTCATGGGATTTCGGCGGCGGTCGAGTTGGCGAAGACGTTTGACAAGGTTGCGGCGGATTGTGGAATTGATATTGTCGGTGGTTTTTCTGCGTTGGTTCACAAGGGGATTGATGCGGGTGATCAAGTTGTGATTGATTCTTTGCCGAGTGTTATGTCGGCGACGAGTCGGGTTTGTGCGTCGATAAATGTTGCTTCGCGTAAGGCTGGGATCAACATGACGGCGATTCATCTTATTGGAAAGACGTTGCCGAAGATTGCGGAGGCGACAAAGTCTCAGCGTGGTTTTGGATGTGCGAAGTTAGTTATTTTCGCGAATATTCCGGAGGACAATCCGTTTATGGCTGGGGCGTATGTTGGAATTGGCGAGCCGGAGGCGACGGTTAATATTGGTGTTAGTGGACCGGGTGTAGTTGATAGTGCGTTGAAGCGGCGGATAGCGACGGCGAAAGAGACTGGCAAGAGTTTATCACTTGGCGATCTTGCGGAGGAGATAAAGTTGACGTCATTTAGGGTAACGCGGGTTGGCGAGTTGATTGGTCGCGAGGTTGCGGTTCGGCTTGGAGTTGAGTTTGGGATAGTTGATCTTTCTCTTGCGCCGACTCCGACTATTGGCGACAGTGTTGGCGAGATTTTGAAGACGTTGGGGATTTCTAAAGTTGGCGCGCCTGGATCGACTGCGGCGGTGGCGATGTTGAATGATGCGGTAAAGAAGGGCGGATTATTTGCGTCGAGTTCGGTTGGCGGGTTGAGTGGAGCGTTTATTCCGGTGTCGGAGGATTTTACGTTAGCGTCTGCGGTTCGCGATGGTTCGTTATCGTTGGAGAAGTTGGAGGCGATGACGGCGGTGTGTAGTGTAGGATTGGACATGATATTGATTCCGGGCGATACGACTCCAGAAACGATAGCGGCGATTATTGCGGATGAAATGGCTATTGGCGTGATAAACAACAAGACGACGGCGGCGAGATTGATTCCAGTACCGGATGCAAAGGCTGGCGATTGGGTTGACTTTGGAGGATTATTTGGAGCAGCGCCGGTGATAGAGGTTCGCAATGTATCTGCCAGTGATGCTTTCGTCCAATTCGGCGGACGAATTCCGGCTCCTTTGCAATCTTTAGGAAATTAGTTGTAGGGTTGTCTATCTATAAATTGTCGAGAAATTTAACTAGGTTATTCTGATGAAAGCGTTTTTATTGAATATTATTTATATTTTTATTTTGTTGTTGTGTTCTCCGATTTTGATTTATAGTGCGGTGCGTTATGGGAAGTATCGAACTGGATTTAAGGAAAAGTTTTTGGGTCGAATAATTAAGCGTCGAAAAGTTGTAAGGGGCGTAAAGGATGAATATGTCGTATGGTTTCATGCGGTGAGTGTTGGCGAGGTCAAGTTATTAAAGCCGCTTTTGAATATGATTCGCGAGTGTTGTCCGAATTGGCGTTGTGTTATTTCGACAACGTCGCGGACGGGGATGGAGGTTGCAAAGCAAAATTATGGTAAAGATTGGAATGTGTTTTATTGTCCGCTTGATTTCAGTTGGAGTGTTGAAAAGGCGATGCAGCGATTGCAACCGGATTTATTGGTTTTGACGGAGCAAGAATTTTGGTTTAATTTAATTGATGCGGCGAAGCGTCATGGAGTGAAGTTAGCGGTAATCAATGGTCGTTTTGGCGAATCTGGTTATAGGCGTTATTTGTGGATTCGTCCGTTTGTTGCGTCGATGTTGCGAAAGATAGATTTAATTGCCGTTCAAAGCGAGACGTATGCCGGATGGTTTCATCGGCTAGGTGCGTCAACGGATGCGATTCATATTACTGGTTCGATGAAATTTGACGGTGTGAATTTTGATCGAAGTAATAAGGAAACGATGCGATTACGCGAGTTAGCCGGAATTTTGCCGGATGATGTAGTATTTATTGCGGGCAGTACGCAATCGCCGGAGGAGTTGTTTGCGATTGAGTGTTATAATAATTTGAAGTTAGAATTTCCGAAATTGCGTTTAATTATTGTGCCGCGACATGAGGAACGTTTTGAAGAGGTTGCGAGATTATTAGAATCGACGTCGATATTGTGGGAGAGACGCAGTTTATTATCTGATTCGGGCAAGCGGGAACAAATTGAAAGTGTGATGGAAGGCGGTAGTACGAGTAAATATATTCGTCCGCGAGTTTTGCTTGTTGACAAGATTGGCGAACTTGGCGCATGGTGGGGATTAGCGTCGATAGCGTTTGTTGGAGGGAGTTTAGGAAAACGCGGCGGGCAGAATATGATTGAGCCGGCGGCTTATGGCGCTGCTATTTGTTTTGGGCAAAACACAAAAAATTTCCGTGATATCGTAGATTTACTGTTGAGAGCTAATGGAGCAAATGTTATTCACGATCAACGTGAATTAGAACTTTTCGTAAGAAAATGTTTAGAATCGAATCAATTCGCGACTGAGCTTGGCATCAATGCGCAAAAACTAGTCAAAGAGCAATTAGGCGCAACGGAGCGAACATTTAATCTTTTAAAAAATTTACTCTGTTAATTTTATTTTCTGTTAATTTTTTATCTATTTTCGGTTATATAAAAAACAAACCGCACCGTAAAACTCCGAAGAATTTTACGGGCGGGTTGCTGTAACGTTTGTAAATCCTTTTTTATGAAATATGTATGAAAACGCGATAACTATAGCAGAATTTACCGGACGAGTCAATGGGGGGTCTTTAAAATAATTTGCAATGCGACAGAGCGAACTTTTAATCTATTAAAAAAAATTACTTTGTTAATTTTTATCTATTTTCGATTATATAAAAAACAAACCGCACCGTAAAACTCCGAAGAATTTTACGGGCGGGTT
>JAITAZ010000241.1 GCA_031283825.1 Planctomycetaceae bacterium
AGACTATTACTTTCATTGCTTGTTGCAACGTCGGCAATAAACGACTCAAAATTACTTATCAGGTTTTGATCCGTTTATTGCCTAGTTGTTTTTCAGCATGTTGGACTATTGGCAATGTCAATGTCTATTACCAATAACAAGCCGGATAAACAGGATACGCCGGATAACAATATCGCGGCACATACGCCGGATAAGCTCGATAAACTGGCGCAGGCGCACAAGCCGGATACACAACCACCGGCTTGTAATAACTACCAAGCCCAAACCAAGTCCTACGGTAAACTACCGTCGGAACAACATCGCAACAACCATGATACACCGCTGCTTGACAATGCGGACAAGCTGGTTTCGCGTCAGCTGTAGCCGGAGGCGTTGCCGGTTTCGACGGCGCCGCCGTATCTTGAGCCGATACCATCGTTGTAACGGCAAATGCGAAGACAAGCAACACGGCAAAAGTCAAGCTAAAAATTTTCCTTGTCATTTGTTAATTCTCCTTTTTTGTTACAAAATTCTTATTGTCCTGTCTCAATCGGAATCAAATTCCAAAATGAGACCTCAAACTGCGGCGAAACTACGCTGCTTCGCTTATTTACACAGTTATCGTAAACAATTTTATCGATGTAATCATTAGAGTCAATCACCCTCGCGAAATTTTACGCATTTTTTTCAACTTTTTTTTCTAAATTTTATGCGAATCAATGTAATGTCCGCTAAATTATAACCTTTCGCGATTTGACTTTTTTTGATTTCGTCCGAATTTTATGTTTCAGCAGATAGACAATATATACGATTCGCACTATGAATTTCAACAACACAAGAGCATAAAAGCCTGTTTTCCATATTTAAACAGACAGCTCAAACCGAAAATTCAAGTGCGAACAGTTTAAAATATATTGTCAAAATTTACGCGAAACAATCGAACTAAACGCGATCTAAAAATACGTACAAAAATTTATTCTGGTTGTAACAGAAATTACAATTATTCAACACGAAAATTTCCCAACGTTTGCTAATCTGTAAGATTTTCAAAAACTATTCTTCCGATAAATTCAAAGACGCTCTACTTTTCACTCGGTCGTTAATCGTGTATATTTTTAATCCGCTAAACAAACTCGCAACCGAAAGATCACATTCACGAATATTAAACCTCGCGATTGCTACGCCCCGCAATTAACAGAACTCGCAAACAAACAGTTTAAAATTAAAATTTCCCATTAACCCTCAACCTTTTTACCACAATAATCCAATGTATAAAAAATTTTTAGTAACGGTAACGTCAATTTTGTTTTTCGCTTTGTTGACTATAGCCGATATTTCAGCGGACGAATTTACAATTACAAACGAAGCGGAAATTCTCTACGGTCGAGAAGTACACGCGTTCTTTGACGGCAATTACAACGAAGCAATCAGGATTTTCGATAAAGTTGAATATCTTGAATCAGACGACCCGCGACCTTATTTTTTCGCGGCATTGGCAAAGTACAGATTAGATAAAAACTCCGAAGAAGCCGATAAATATTTCAAAAAAGCCGCCCAACTCGAATGGGAAAGCAAAGGCGCCCGCGAATACGACATACCAGAAGCATTGCGAAGAATTCAAGGCAACGAAAGATTACACGTCGAAAAATATCGGACACAAGCAAAAATCAATTGGCAAAAAACAAAAACAATACGCGACAAAATAAAATACGGACAACAATCCGAAAACGATAAAAAAATCATAGCCGACGTTTCAAAAGGCTTTGTAAGCACAGCAGAATTCGGAGCAAGCTCGCCCGACCCACTTCACAACGATAAAAATAATCATTCAACAAATAATACAGAAAATATCCTAACCGATATCATCAACGCATCAAACCCCACAACCGGAAACCCAAAAGAAACCGTTGACGTCCCCATTACCACTAAATCTCTCAACGAATACGATATCAACCCCGTTACCGGACCAATCCAAACCGAAGGCGAAATGATTATCGAAGACGACGATATCTTCGCAGAATTCGACGACGAACCTAAACCAACTCCAAAAAAACCATCAATTCCAACGCCAGATCCAAAACCCGCCGATAATCCCGACCAAACGCCAGATCCAGAACCCGCCGATAATCCCGACCAAACGCCGGATCCAAAACCTGCTGATAATCCAACGCCAACAGATGAAGAAACTCCCGAACCAATCGGCGAACCGGAACCAGAAAATAATAATCCAACGCCAACTACGTAATCGGGAATTTATGTAACTATTCAGTATTATTTTTTGTAACGATATTTCCTTGAATTATGCTTTCCTAATTTTTTGCAATTTTTCTGTGATTTCTGCGTTAAAATTTTTTATCAAACTTAAACGCAGAATATCGCAGAAATGAGTCGTTATAAATATTCTGCTGAAATATTATCCAATTTTTATTTATGAAATTTCTATATAAACTTTTATTTTTATCAAAGTTTTTTGCTCTGTTATTTTTTTTGATTCTATTTTGCGGATGTCGCGGCGAGGTGAATTCGGAGCGGGAGAAACGTATTATTGTTGTGGTTTCGGTTGAGCCTCATGCTTTTCTTGTCGAGCGGATTGGGGGCGAATTTGTAAAGGTCGAGGTATTAGTTCCGATGGGAAAAGAGCCGGAAAGTTATCAGCCGACGCCGGAAAGAATTGTCATGTTGACGCGGGCAAAGACGTTTTTTCGTACTGGAATGCCGTTTGAAGAAGTAATTATTCCGAAACTAAAATCAATCGCGCCGGATTTAAAATTAGTAGATTTGCGAAAAGGAATAAAATTACGACCAATCGAATTTCACAATCATAATCACGATCACGATCACAATCATAATCACGATTCTCACGATCATAATTCTCATAATCGCGTTGATCTTTCTGAATCAAGCAATCAAGCGTCTGACGGCGATCCTCATATTTGGTTTAGTTTGAATTTGTTGAGAGTCGAGGCGAAAACGACACTAGAGTCGCTAATTGAAATTGATCCGAAAAATGCGGAGTTGTTTCGTAAAAATTTCGACGATTTTATAGCGGAGTTGGATTCGGTCAAGCAAAAGTTGAGCGAGACTCTTGAACTGGTCAGAGGCAAAACGATATTTGTATTTCATCCGACTTATGGTTATTTTTGCGACGAGTTCAATTTGATTCAGCGGTCGATTGAAATTGGCGGAAAGACTCCGGGACCTCGTCAATTGGTTTTGGTGATCAACGAGGCGATGCAAAGCGGGAATCAAACCGGCAAGCAACCTACAATTTTTGTTCAACCTGAATTTAATCGAACACCGGCGAAATCTGTAGCTGAATCTGTGAATGGACGAATTGTAGAACATTCTGCGTTAGAAAAAAATATCTTCCAAAGCATGATAAAGTTTGCGGAAGAAATTGTTAAGTAAATTCCGAATTAAATGAGTCAAATTCCCGGAATGGCTAATTTTAGCGGCAGGGACGGATGATTTGTGAATTGGAAATTTATGTTGTAGATATTTTTTAGATTTGTAGTATTCATTAGAAATTCGGGCGAGGCGTCGAGCAGAACATTTCCGTTGCCTAGTGCGATTACGTGAGTTGCGTCGAGGACGGCGCGGTTTACGTCGTGAGTAACTTCGATGATAGTTTTTCTATGTTTTTGATTTAGTTCTCTTAATATTTTTCCAATTTCGCTTTGATGTTTGTAGTCGAGGTATGTTGTTGGTTCGTCGAGTAGTAGTAGTTCTGTATTTTGTGCGAGTGCTGTTGCGAGTAGAACTTTTTGTTTTTCTCCGCCGCTTAGTGTGTCGAAAAGTCGGTGTGAAATTTTATTGACTTGCATGAGTTCCATTGATTCGGCGACAATTTGTTGATCTATTTTTGAGATTGGGGCGAGTGGTTTTAGATGCGGGTATCGTCCCATTTCGACAATTTGTTGTACGGTGAAGGCAAAACCGTTGATGGTAGATTGTCTGACAAACGCGATTTTTCGAGCGAGTTGTTTTTGAGAGAATTTTCTCAAAGACACGTTATCGAATAGAATTTCTCCTGACCAATTTGTAATAATTTTATCGAGACATTTTAGCAAGGTAGATTTCCCAGCGCCGTTGCACCCTATAATTGCGAGATATTCTCCTTTTGCGACGTCGAAAGAAACGTTATTGAGCAAAGTATTATTATTAAATTTTACCGAGAGATTACGAATAGAAACAAGCATATCAGATTTTTGCGATTAGATTCCTGAATTTTTGTAACGATAATTCTTTGAGAATTTGACTTGATAAAAAAACAACACGCAACTAATAACTTTTGGTTATATAGTTATTAGTTACGTGTTTTTTTGTATAAATCACTAATGCTGTTCGATGATATTAAACGGGTAATATCTGAAAATTATTTGTGATTTATCTCCCGATAATCAACCGATTACTTATTTCGCGTCTGGGGCTTTTGCTCCGTCGGTCGTTGGTGGTGTGTCGGTTTTTTCTGGCGCCGGTGTTGTGGTTGTAGTTGGCGCGGTTGTTGTCGTTTTCGGTTTGGTTGTTTCGCTTGAACAACCTGCAATAGCAAACGATGCTAATGCGACGATTACCAAAGTAAATAGTTTTCTCATGAACTTTTCCTTTTTTCTTGTTAGGAATTTTCAGTTAATGTTAAGAGTGCCGCAATACAAATCAGCACTCGACAGTAATAATGATATTCAAAAAAATTTTTTATTCAATAGGGGGGAAAAAAAGTTAAAAAAATTTTTCTTCTGCTTTTTCTCTGGTTTTTAAGTCCGG
>JAITAZ010000252.1 GCA_031283825.1 Planctomycetaceae bacterium
GAAGCACCGGCTCGCCAAAAGGCGTAGAATTTACGCACCGAATTTTCGATACGCAAATTAGTGAAATCGCGTCTTGTTATGGAATTGTTGCGGGCGATATTGACTTGGCATGTTTTCCATTGTTCGGATTATTTGATCTAGCGATGGGCGTTACGGCGGTCATTCCTGATATTGATCCGACCAAACCCGCTAAAGCTGATCCGAAAAAAATTATTCGTATTGCCAATGATTGTAAAGTTACGCAATCTTTCGCTTCGCCCGCGATTTGGAATCTTGTCTCCAACTACTGCGAAGAAATAAACAACAAAATAAACAATGAGATAAACAACGAAACAAATATCGACTCAAAAAGAATTATCGTTACAAAAAATATTTCTGCCAATATTCCGACGTTGAAACGCGCGATTTCTGCCGGCGCTCCGGTTTCTGCGTCTATTTTGAAAAAACTTAAACCTTATATTCATCCGCATGGAGACATATTTACGCCTTATGGCGCAACAGAATCATTGCCTACCGCGTCAATTAGCGCAACAGAAATTCTCAACGAGACTGTCGGTATAACAAATTCAGGCGGCGGCGTTTGCGTCGGCAAGCGTTTTCCGTCAATTTCGTGGGCGATAATTGAAATTTCTGATCATCCGATACAAACACTTGAATCTGCCGTTCAATTGGCGAGTGGAGAAATTGGAGAATTGATTGTTACCGGTTCGCAAGTTACAAAGAATTATATCAATCGCCCAGAAGCCAATGCTTTAGCAAAGATTATTGATTCCAAAGGACAAAGATGGCATCGAATGGGCGACGTCGGATATGTTGACTCGAAAGACCGATTTTGGTTTTGTGGTAGAAAGATTCACAGAGTTGAAACGCCGCAAGGAACGTTGTTTTCAATTCCGTGCGAATCGATTTTTAATCAGCATCCTGTAGTTTTCCGATCTGCACTAGCGAATTCGCCAACCGGCAAGCCGCGAATTTTTATTGAACCGTATCCAAAATATTTTCCAAAGACAAAAATCGAATTAAAAAATTTAATAAATGAATTGCGCGAACTAGCTCAAAATAATCCAATAACAAAACAAATAACCGAAATAAGAATAATGCGAAATTTCCCAGTCGATGTAAGACATAACGTAAAAATAAACCGCGAATTATTATCAACGCTAAAATAATCATAATTTTTCAAGTGAATATTTATTTTGTCTATTAAAATACTCGCAAAAAAATCGTACAGAATTGTTACGAAATTTTTGTTACAATAAATCATAATTTTCTCAAATGCTAATAACTCATCCGAATCAATCGATGATTTACGACGCGATCAAGTTGGCGTTTAGGCATCTTTCTCAAGAGGAATTTGCGGCTCGGCAACTGTTGATTCTAAATCTTATGAACGCTGGAACAATTGAACAAGACGGTTTTTTTATTGGCGTTGATAATAATACGATTGTCGGGGTTTTGATTTCTCACTTACGTCCTGACGGGCTCGTTATGATTTGGAGTCCGACGACGTCCGGCGATTTTTCTTTTCAACCATTTTTTACTCCGCTTGATAATTATGCCCGATCCCGAAACGCGCCGGCAATAATCTTGATGATAGACAAAAATCAGTCGATTGACGAAAAAATAATTTTAGAAAATGGATTCGAATATATTTCAGATATGCTAATGTTAGTTTCTGACGCGTCGGAAGAATCAAAAAACGTAAAAGCCTACTTTCCGCAAGATAAACAGACAAATCTAGGCGAAAATTCAAACGCGATCAGCTTAAAAGATTTATCGCAAAACGAATCCGAATTTTCTCTACGATTTGTACCGCTTTCAGAAGATACAGAAACAAACGCAAATAACGAATTGAACTCGCAAAAACGACTTGAGAAACTGATGATTGATACTTACGTCAATACAAATGATTTTCCCAAGTTGCTTGCATTATCTCCAACGAAACGTATTTTAGACGAGTATCGACGAAATGATCTTTTTCGACCTGAATTATGGTTTTTCGTACAAAAATTATGCAAGTCCGCCGACAACGAAAATAAAGACGTCGGCGTATTATTATTAACTGATTCTCCGCCGAATCAAATTGAATTGACTTATATGGGTCTAATTGAGTCTGAACGCGGTTGCGGGTACTCGCGTGAAATTATAAAATTTGCGAAAAAAACAGCTCTCGTTTACGGACGCAAGTTAGTAACAACGACTGTTGACGAACAAAACGCGCCAGCGTTAAGATCGTATATCAAACAAAATTTTGTCGCGTGGGATAGAAAAAAAATTTACGCAAAATTTTTATAATTATTCCGACAATTAAATTGACTGTTAAAAAATCTCCAGACTAAATTCCCCTTCCCCCTACAATTCAATTTACAATACGATATACTTACAAACTCAATAGAACTTTATCCGCCCAATTCGCGTAGATTATTTGTTACGAATAGTCGAAACGTAATCGACAAGTTATTCCGAATTCAAAAAATCGCTATTACAACTAACTCTCCGATGCTAAAAAACCAAAATGTCGAATCGCAAACTAAACCGGCTGTAGAATCGTCGGCAGAATCTCAAGTAGAATGTTTTACTTGGGATAAAACGATTGAAGAACAATTTCAGTCAAGACTCGTTAACCACGATATATTTTTTGAGTTGGTTTTTCAACTCAAGAAAGTAGCTTGCGCGTTTGCAATATTTTTACTGTCGCTAGAATTAAGAGAACAATTAGATATTCCGAATTTAAAGATATCTGTTCGACGATTCAGAGACGATAATAATTTTAAAGAATCGCGGGCAGATATGGTGTATGAAATCCCGCTCAAAAACGCGAAAGATAAACATGTCAAAATTTATATCGTCATAGAACATAAAAGCTACGACTATTCGCATACGATTTCCCAGTTGCTAAAATATGAGACACAAATTATCGAAACAGAAATCGAACTCGCCAAAAAAGAAGAACGCTACACGGCAGATTTTAAACTTCCTCCAATTATTTTAGTGATATTCCATCATGGAGACTCCGCCTACACCGGATCAACCGAACTTCGAGACGAGTTTATGCAAATTAAAGGAATCGAAAATTTAATACTCAATCAACAAGCAATAGTTTTAGATTTGTTCAAAATGAAAAAAAACGACCTACCGCGAATCAAAAACGTACCAGAACTATACATAGCATTGCGAATAATGCAAATTATTTTAAACAAAGACTTAAAATGGACGCTAGAAAATGACGACGATATGTTAGAAGAATTAAAACCATACGTCAACGATCCCGATTGTCGCAACTTTGCTCGTATTTTTCATTATTACGTTTTGGATAGCAGTAGAAAATTAACAGAAACGGTAAAAAAACAATTTTCAGAAAAATTAAACCAAATATTTAAGGAGTCAGATATGATATCTCCACTAAATGTAAATTCAAGATACATCGACATAGGTAAAAAAGAAGGAATAGAAATTGGAATAGAAATTGGAATGGAGAAAGGAATGGAAATTGGCATAATTAAAGAACGGATTGAAGCCATTATATCTCTTTTGGATGTGAAATTTGGCGAAATATCCGAAACCGTTAGAAAACCTCTTCAAGAGATTACTAACATTGAAAACCTCAAAGACATCCTACAATTCGCCAAAAAAAGCGATACCTTTGAAGAGTTTAACAATAAATTACAATCGCTAAAATAATTCTCCAATTCGCATATAATTATTTAAGGAGTCAGATATATGATAATATCTCCACTAAATGTAAATTCAAGATACTTCAACATGGGTAAAAAAGAAGGAATAGAAATTGGAATAGAAATTGGAATAGAAATCGTAAGAGAAATTGGAATAGAAATCGGAATAATTCAAGAACGAATAGAAACCATTATATCTCTTTTGGATGTGAGATTTGGCGAAATATCCGAAACCGTTAGAAAACCTCTTCAAGAGATTACTAACATTGAAAGCCTCAAAGACCTCCTACAATTCGCCAAAAAAAGCGATACCTTTGAAGAGTTTAACAATAAATTACAATTGCTAAAATAATTCTCCAATTCGCTGATTAATTGTTACGAATAATCAGCCGAAAAAAATATTTGCCGTTAGTTAATATCCTTATCTTTTTTTGAGACAACATTGATTGAGATCAAATATAGACGACTTAATTAAAACGCCTTTGAGTCTTTTCTGATAGACTCTAATTCCAATCGTCCTTTCGTCCTTTTTATTCCATTAAAAAAATCACATTATAAAATTTGCAACTGAATAATAACAATTGCAGCGTAGGAATTTCAATTCTACGAAATTTCAATCAACGTCAACTTACAACTGAAAAAATTTTTATGAACGATTCTACATCTTTTCGGAAATCTCATTCGCTTTTTAACAGGGGATTTATTGCCCTGCTTATTACTCAATTCACGGTTGCGTTTAACGACAACGCATTTAGATGGCTGCTTGTTCCGATTGGCAAATGTTATGCTGACAATGACATAATCCGAGTTCTTGGCGGCGTATTTTTGCTTATTCCGTTTTTAATCTGGACTTCAATCGCCGGATATGTTACGGATCGTTTCAGCAGACGACGAATTATGATCTGGTGTAAAATTGTCGAATTTATTCTTCTTCTTGCGGCAATTTTTATAATCGCTTTTGGTCCTTCTGTCGACAATCATCGTGTGGTCAGTAGTTTCCCGCCGAAGATAATTTTCTTGCTTGTGATTCTTTTTTTGATTGGTTCTCAATCTGCGTTTTTTAGTCCGTCGAAGTACAGCGTTATTCCCGATATTGTTCCTGAAACGAAATTATCGGCGGCGAATGGATTTGTTGCGATGCTTACGATGTTGGCGTGCGTTTTGGGGCAAGTTGTCGGCGGATACGTGTATTTCTGGACGACAAATTTTTATGAAGAAACAATCGACAATGTAACGAATATTCAGGTAACAGGAATTCCCGGTGCAGAAAATATATGGATTACGGCGATTGTTTTGCTTGGAATTGCGTTAATCGGATTGGTTGCGAGTTTATTTATTCCGAAGTTAAAGGCGGTCGCGCCGGATTCAAAATTCCCGCGAAATCCGTTTGTGCAAACGTATCGTGATTTGAAGACTCTTTTTTCGTACAAAAAATTATTTTGGATTGCGGTTGCGAGTGCGTTCTTTTGGGGACTTGCCGCGATTGCAACGAATAATATTGATAAGTTTGCGACGGAGTATCTTAAAGTGCAGCAGCAATACGTTACGATTTTGATTGCAATTTTATCGATTGGAATTGGATTCGGCGCGTTGGTTTGTGGATTTTTGTCTGGAAAAAAAATCGAGTTAGGATTTGTTCCTATCGGCGCAATTGGAATGGGGGTAATGATTTTCATTCTTGGACTAACTCCCGCGTACAAGCAGATTATTGGCGAGGGCATGGGTAATCCTTTGAACGCGCCGTATATTTTCGCGTCGATAATGATGATAATAATGGGTCTATTTGCCGGATTTTACGACGTTCCTCTTGCGGCGTATATTCAGCGAAACAGTCCTGAAGAAAAGCGTGGTCGAATGCTTGCGGCGTACAATTTTTTGTCGTTTTCGATTATGATTTTTTTTCTTATTGCCGGAATGGTTGGCGTGATAGTTTTCAATGCGGTGAATAAAATGAAAATTGTCAACTATGATCCGAGTTTGTTAATTTGGATGAGTACGGGTTTATTTACGGCGTTGGTTGGCGTGGTGTTGTTGTATTATCTTTGGGATAAATTTTTGATGAATTTTTTTCGGTTGTTGTTGATTTTTCTTTATCGTCCGAAGGTTATTGGTCTGGAAAATATTCCTGAGAGCGGCGGTTTTGTGATGACGTCGAATCATATTAGTTTGATTGATGGGATGTTGATAGAGTCGATTTTTCCGCGAAATATTCGTTTTCTTGCGTTTGAGCCGATGATTCCAAAGTGGTTTGAGCCGCTTATCCGCGAGACGAGATTGATAAAATTATTACCGGGTAAAAAGGCAGTTATTGCGATTAAGGCGGCGAGGGAAGGGTTGCGCGAGGGTGATATTATTGGAATTTTTCCTGAAGGCGGAATTACGCGAAACGGTCAGATGCGTCAATTTGAATCTGGTTTTTTGTCGATTCTAAAGGGCGAACAGGAGTCGCCGGTTGTGCCGGTTTATGTTCATGGATTATTTGGCAGTATGTTTAGTTATAAGTTTGGCGACAAGATAAAATTTCCGCCGAAAGTATTACCGACTGGAGTTGTAATCGCGTTTGGCAAGCCGATTTACAATCCTGAAAATTCGTTGCAGATTCAGCAAGCGGTGCAAGAGCTCGGCGCGGAGATTTGTCATGAATCTGATATAAAACGACATCCGATTCCAGCGAGAGCTTTAATCAAAACTTGTAAGAAAAGAAAATTCATCGCGCTTTTTGCCGATGCAGACTCAAACGACTTGAACGACTCAAACGACTCAAACGCCAACTCAAATGCCGACACAAACAACTCAAACAACACAAACAACACAAACAATTCAAACAACACAAACAACACAAACAATTCAAGCGATTCAAATAAATCCGGCAACTCTATTGTGAATAGACCGGCGATTACTGGAGGAAAATTTCTTGAAAACGTTTTGCTTTTAAGACGATTATTAAATTCATTCGTTTTAAGTAACCGCAAGTCAGAGCAGAATATTGGAATTTTAATTCCAGACTCGATAATTTCGGCGATTGTCAACGGCGCAATTACGATTGATCGGAGGGTGGCGATAAATCTTGATTATCAATTAGACGTTCAAACGATCAACGCGATTATTCGTAACGAAAAAGTTAAACGAGTTGTGATGAGTCGAAAGTTTGAGAATTTTTTCAAAAAGATCGAGAGTCGAATTGAAGCAGAAATAATTTTTGCGGAAGATATTTTTGACAGAGCAACATTGATTGGCAAGTTGTCGGCAAGATTTGGGGCGATAATTTGTCCGCGAAAAATTCTTGAATTTCAACTCGGATTATTGAGTTCAAAAAGATACAAAGATATTGTAACGATAATTTATTCTAACAAAGATAATGTTGGAGAAATTATCGCGGAAGATAAAATTTCAGACAAATTACCGGTCGGAATCGTTTGGACAAATTCTAATTTGCTAGAAGCGGAAAGAGGATTCGTTGACGCAATGAGACTCAACAAAGACGACGTGATTTTCGGCAATGCTCAATTTTCGCAACCGATGGGATACGCTGGAGTTTTGTGGTCAACATTTTTTTCCGGCGGCGCGAGTTTCTTACGAGGAAGTAGAGCGTTAATTTCTGTTACAAAAAATCAATTGAGTCAAGCGACTCAATCAACGACTCAATTGCGTCAAGAAGTTCAATCGAATCTTCAATCAACTTTTCAATCAGACGAAAACTCAACGACGATTCAGACTTTAGATCAAGCGGGAGAATATAGACGTGAAAAAATTTACAGCGATAGAATTTGTTTATCGTCTGCGAGTGTTTCTTTTTTGGCGGCGGATTTTGTCGAGCTTGAGGAGTTGATTTCGGACAAGAATTTGGCGCGAGGCGGATTTGATTTTTCGCGAGTGAAAACTGTAATTTGTGGAGTTGATGGCGATGGAGTTGTCGGGTCAATTGATAAAATTTTGGGCGAGTGGGAGAGTAAATTTGGCGTGCGACCGGTAACTGGATTTTTTGCGAAGGAGTTGGTTTTATTTGCGACGATGAATGTGCCGGCGATTCGCAAGATAGACGATTTTCACACGTATAACAAGGAAGGTTCGATGGGGCGACCGATTGCCGGAGTTGCGATTAAAGTTATAAATCCAGAGACTGAGCAGGATGCAAAGCCGAATGAAGTTGGCGTTATCATTATTAAGTCGTCAACAATTTCGCCGACGGAGTCTCTGATGATAACCGAGTTAAAAAATGATTGGTATAAAACAAAGATAAAAGCCAAAATCGACGGCGACGGTTTCGTTTGGTTTATTGATTAGTTGTAATTGTGAAATATGCAATTTCTAAAAACTCAAATTTCATTTTAAACCACAGAGGACACAGAGTTCACTGAGCGGGTAAAAATAATCTGGTATCACGTTAGAGATGCAATGTTGGTAGAAAGAATAAGGAATAAAAACTGTTGTATCGAATGAGACAAACCGGCTTAAAATCTAAAGGATTCGAGACTAAAAAGCCAAACAAATTTTCCAATAATATATTACATCTCATGTTACGCATTTGCTGCGAGTTTTATTTTTTTAGTTCGTACCATGCGACTTTTGAAGCTGCCCAGTAGATAATCCCTCGATGTAAAATAACCCCCGCTCAGGTAGGCGACCGTAGGTTCGCAACCTTTCGCCGAAAGGTCGCGTCGGCGTTAGCCGACGGTAAATCTGAAATGATTTTAATTATTGTCGAATCCATTTTATCGTTGCCTTCGGCAACACGACCGTTCGGCGAAAGGTCGCCTACCTGTTCTATTACCGCCTATCTGATCAATAAACGACTACTGACAGACAAATACTGCGTAACATGAGGTGATAAAATAAAAATTCCACTGACATATTACAATATTGACAAAAAAAAGAAGAGACCAACAACTTTAAGATACCAAGTATTCCTAAAATTTATTGATTTGTTAGTTCAATGAATTTTTTGGTAGTTTGGTATGAGTTGTTTGTCTCTTCAATTTTTTTTTGCAAATATTTCGTTGCAAATGATTTTTGGGAGTAACGAAATTGAATTATGAATTAATATCGTTGCTCTCTGTCTCGACCTCCTCCGCGATGTCTTCCTCCTCCGCCGCCGCCTCCTCCACCTCCGCCGTAGCCTCCGGTGCGTGGCGCTTTAGGTCGTGCTTCGTTTACTTTAAGAGTTCTTTCTCCAATGCTGAAACCATCAAGGGCTTCGATTGCCGCTGACGCTTCTTCATTGTCTGCCATTTCGACGAAACCAAATCCCTTTGAGCGTCCTGTTTCGCGGTCGGTAATAATATCGACTTGGCTGACAGCGCCATATCTCTCAAATTCCTGACGGATTTCGTCATCTGTAGTCCGGTAAGCTAAGTTACCAACGTAAATCTTCATCTC
>JAITAZ010000584.1 GCA_031283825.1 Planctomycetaceae bacterium
AAAAAAATCTCTCTTTTAAAAAGGCTATTGTCTTCTGTTGAGTCATTAATCATGGTTTTTAAATTAGTGTGTCCCCAGTGTCCCCTAAGTCCCCTTTGTCCCCAATGTCCCCCCAAAAATAAAATATGGTTTTTTAAAATACCGTAACCGTTTACGCATAAAGACATCATTTGCATTATCCGCGATTATCCGTGTTTAAAAAAAGTCTTTTTTTTTATGAAATTGGTTTACATTTTTTATTCGACTGGTATTTCGTATCCTTTTCTTCTTTCGCGGGCGATGAAGCTTTGAGCTTGTTTATCTCCAGCTTTTTCTGTTTTTGGATTCCATTTAATTTCTCTACCGAGTCTTGCGGTGATAGCTGTGAGGTGGCAAACGTTCATAGCTTGAACGTGAGTGAATACGTCTGAGATTGGCAATCCTCCGTTTTTGATGCATGAGATGAAATTTTGTTTATGACCTTCTGGTTTTTGTCCGTTGTATGCTTTTATGTAATCTTCATCTTTAATGTAATCGTTGAAATTTCCTTTGAGTTCTTCGATTGGTTTTCCGTTTAGATGACCTCTACTTACGTGTATTTTTCCTTTTTCTCCGACGAATAGGATACCGTTTCCGACGTTGCTATGGCTAACGATATTCATAGTGATTCCGTTTTCGAATTTGCATTCGATATCGAATTTTGTAGCGGTGTTGTATTGGTTATTTATGGTTGGGTAACCGTCTTTGAATGGGACGGGGTGTTCTACGTTTATTGGTTTGAAGCTTATGGGACCTTGACCTATTCCGTTTTGATTTATTGCCCAGAGAGCTATATCGACGTGATGTGCGCCCCAATCGGTGAATTTTCCGCCGGAGTATTCGTACCACCATCTGAATTCGTAGTGTGTTCTGCTATTTTTTGACCAGAGGTTTTGTCGTTCTTTATGTTGGGCTTCGGTGGCGATATAATCGACGAGTGGTGCTTGACCGAGCCATTTTTCGAAATCGAGTGATTCGGGCGGAGTGGTTTTGGGGATAGGTTCGCATGAGGGCGAGCCGTCAATGTGGCATAGGATATTTTTGATATTTCCGAGTAAGCCTTTTTGAATTAGTATGATAGCGTTTAGAAAAGTGCGTTTGAAATCTGTTCTTTGTTGAGTTCCGACTTGGAAGGTTCGGTTATATTTTTTACATGCGGCGCGGATTAGTTGACCTTCTTCGACGGTGAGTGTGAGTGGTTTTTGGCAGAAGACGTGTTTACCTGCTTGTAGGGCTTCGACAGACATTTTGACATGCCAATGGTCTGGAGTAACGATGCAAACTGCGTCGATATCTTTTCGGTCGAGAATTTTTCTGTAGTCTTTAATCATTTCGGGCGGCGTGATTTTATTATCTCGGTGTATTCCGATTTTTTCATGTGGAGCGAGTGATTCTTCCATGTGAGCGACGTCGATATCTGAAATAGCGACAACGTCGGCGAGTCGTGAAAATTCTGAAGCGTTTGGACGTCCCATGCTTCCGACTCCGATGCAACCGATTCTGATTTTATCGTTTACGGTTTCGGCGAGAGTTGGTTGTTTGCTGGAGAAAAAGTATGGCGAGACTGTTGACAAGGTTACTGCGGCGGCAGTATTTTTAAGAAAGTTACGGCGAGTTGATTTGTTATTTGTTTTCATTTGATTTGTTGGGGTTAAAGTTGTTTAAATTTTTTTAATGGTTTTAGGTTTGGACACGACGGTGCAAAATTGTAAAGTTGCGGAATTGTATCAAAAAGAGAAATCATAACAATCACCCCTAAAAATTTCGTAACCGGTTACGGTTTTAAACGCGGATAATAACTGATAGGACGGATAATCGCGGAAAATACCAATGGCGATTTTAATATTTATAAAATTGTATTATTTACTCATGTTACGCACTTGCTACCTGATCAATAAACACATACTGACGGACAAATACTGCGTAACATGAGTAATTATTTCAATAGAATTGCTTTTTAAGAATTGCTTTTTAAACAATGAGTATCTCTAAAATTTCGGAATTATGAATTTAAAACACGTGAACGATTACAGAAAAATAATGGTTTTAAAAACTAAAGATAATTTGTAGCCGTTCACGGGTTTTAAAATTCGGATCTGAATTGCTAAACCAAATGTAGAGACGCAATGCCTTGCGTCTCTATCGGTGATCTTTTGATCGAACAATGAGACGCAAGGCATTGCGTCTCTACATTGGTTAATTTGTAACTATTCACGATTTAATTTTGCGATAAAAAATAAAAAATTCCGTGAACGGTTACAATTATTTATCGAATAATTTTTCTTTATTGACGATTGCGTTTCTCATTTTTATTTCGATATTTTTTAGGGAATCGTATTTTTCTTGTTGTTGTGCGTCGCGGGGTGGGATTGTTATGTCAGTTGAGTTTTCGCCGTAGTCTCCTCGCGGCGTCGATGTTATTGAATCTTTGCCCGATTGAATAATCGATAACGCCTCTTTATACTCCGCCGAATCTTTGTCTTTATTCAACTTCAATAA
>JAITAZ010000683.1 GCA_031283825.1 Planctomycetaceae bacterium
AAAACTAATTTTATTAGAAACGCGGGCGTCCCGCCTGCATGACAAACGCCTAAATATGCGGTCGAGACGACCGCGATCCTAATAAAAATAAATTTTACATGAGGTTTTTAGAAGTTCCCTAAAGAAATAATAAATTTTCCGAATATTTGTAACAAAAAATTATTGTGTGAGAAATCGCAGAATATTTGTTTTTTTCTTGAGTTTTTCAATCAAAGATTTCAAACTAATCGCGTCTCTACTTTGAACGGTAACAAATGGTATTTTTTTGTAACCGTTCACGGTTTTAAACACGGATAATAGGGGAATTTTAAAACTCCGTGAACGGTTACATTTTTTTTAAGAGGACGTTTTCGTTTTATTATTCTTTCAACAATAATTCTTTGATTTGTTTTTTGTGTAAGTCTTCAGTTTCGGTTTGGATTTGTCGTTGTCCTTTTAATATTTCGCGTAAAATTTCTATAATTTCATTGAAACTTTCCATCGACACCATGTTGTCTCGAATCGATTCCATCTTTTTAAGAATTACGTCAAATTGATCCATAACAATTTTACGTTTGTCAATTGCATCCTGACGCAACGGCTTGTCTCGAATCGCTAATGTTTTCTCAAATGCTCCTATCATACGATCCAAATCAGGAAAATCTCTCTCGGCTAAAACGGAAATTGGAGAAATAATTCCGCCGTCAATTCTCGATTCCGAATCCGAATTAAAAATCTTATTGTTGACCATCTCCTTTCTAATTGTCTTAAACGAATCGACAATTGTCCTCAACTCGTAAACTTCTTTTTGCGTATCCCGCAACGCCCGCGAAATATTATACTGTCCAAAAACCGCCTGATCTTTGGATATTATATTAAGCAACTCTTTTTTCTTTGCGTCTAATTCCAATTGTTTTTTCTCTTTTTCTTCTTCCTTTGTATCATCTGGAATTTTCATCGCCTCAACCTCCTTGACCAACGAATCCGGCGGCGTAAGAGGATAATTTTCAACTCCAATCAATCGCTTTGTCAACTCCACTTCGCCAATCAACGTCTCAAAATGCTGACGAAACGAAATCTCGCGAGCCTCAAGCGTTAATTTTAATCGTTCCGGCGTTACTATCTCAAGTTCCCAGTCAGGTCCAAAACCAACCTGAAACGTTTGCGGCAAATCAAGATCAAATTTATCCATCGCCTCTATTCGTAACGATAATTTATCGCCGGATTGCAAATTCAATTCCTCAACCCGAAATTCAGTATTAAGCGTAAAAAGCGTTTGAGCATTGCCAATTCCCAAAATCGCCGACGTCCCCTCTTTTATCGCGGCAGAAGATTCCTTTTTCGTTTCAGCGTTTGTTTCGGTTTCGGCTTTGGTTTCAGATTTAGATTCTATTTTAGATTCAGATTTAGATTCTGTTTCTGTTTTATCTTTTTTATCAGTCTCTATCATACTCGATAAAGAGTCTAAATCGAATCTTATAAAAGACGACGCCTCGTCTCGCCGCAACTTGACATGAGAATCATTACGAACAGTTTTATTCTGATCGTTTTTATTTCCGTCTTTTTCTTTTTCTTTTTCTTCCTCTTTTGGTCGTGGAATAATTTTGTAACGATAAATCGAATTCGCAATACCGTTGTCGTCGGTGATTTCTCCAACAGTCGGCAAAACGGCGTTTGGCGTAATCATCGCGCCTATTCCGTCAAATCGCGCCGTAACAGTCGGCGGTTGATCTTTCAGAATATTCAACTCAAACCGAATCGATTGCTTGTTACGCAAATTATCAGTATCCAGAAATAGAAATCCGATCTTTGTATCTTCCCGCAATTTTTCAAGAGCGAATGCAAATTTTGTAAACGCCGATTCGATTTTTTCTTCGCGAACAATTGACGGCTCGTTGTTGTTCAATACGACTTTCGCATTGAGCAGCGGCTTGCTCGACGTTACCGTTAACTCAATTGACGCGCCGTCGGGAATAACCGTTCTGATTCCGGGCGTAATAGTTCTTTCATCGCGTTGCATGTATGCTGGGAATTTTTGTAACAATTTTATATCCGCTAAAATCGGCGGAGGAACAACCTCGATCCGCAAACCGTCAATTGTTGAATCTGCCGCGTTAATACGCACGTTTACGGTCTCAAGCATTTCTGCAAACGTATAAGAAAATATTCGCCATTCAGAATTTTCAATCGTGTCAACTCGAAACTGATCGACTAAAATCGTTCTGTATCCGCTTTCGTCTGAACCAACATGCAATCGAATTGTATCTGGAACAAGCGGCATTTTCATATCCGCACGAATAGACATCGTAAAAGAGTCGCCGCGTCTAATACGTATATGTCCGTCTGTAAAACCATCAACAATAATCAACGACCTACGGGGCCACTCCCGATTCGATAAAAGTACGTTTCGCGAAAACCAAATCTCCGCCGTCTCCGAATATTTGACGCACAAAAAAATTATCGCCCCGAAAATCAAGACCATTCCGAAAAATCGCAACCAAAGTTGACCGGAACGAAAGAATTTTTGTACGTTAATTCCATGCAATTTGTCTGACGCTTTTGTCAATGCTTCTTGTAGAAATTCGGGTGCGATTTCATTTTCTCTATATTTTATTTCGCTTGCCTCGACTACCGTAACAAGCGATTCTTTCAAATCCGGCACGTATCGCTCGAACAGATACGCAAGTTGACCGCTTTTAATACTTGCAAAAAAACGACTTAAAAGACGTCTCCACAAAATATAAATAACGGCAAAAATAATTATTGTCAAAACTGCGCCGCGAACAGATAACGAAAACTGAAAAAAACGATCAAGCAAAAAATCTGCCGCGAGAATAAGACACGTATAAAACGCGGCAATTATAAACCCGTCAAAAAATACGTAAAATCGCAATACTCGCCGCAACGACCGAAGACTACGATCAATAATTTCAGGTAACGAAAACTGTTCACGAATAGGATTAGTTGACATCTTATTTTAATTTTTGATTATTAGACGTTTGATTTTAGGTGATTTTGTAAACGCTAAAAATTTTTTGTAATATATCAGCGGAATATTTTGTAACTATTTGAGGTTGGTTGTACAATATTCATACGTGTTAAAAATATTCCACTGATATATTACGAGGTTTTTAGAAGTTCCCTAAAATCAATTCAACTATACCGTCGGCTAACGCCGACGCGACCTTTCGGCGAAAGGTCGCCTACCAGATTCGGCGGTCGCCTACCTGATCTGGGGTAGCAAGTGCGTAACATGAGTTAATAAATTTAAATTATGTTTTGATTCAAATTAAAATTTTCTCTGTGTTCTCTGTGTTCTCTGTGTCCTCTGTGGTTTAAAATTAATTTTTAGAGATTCCCTTAAGATTTACCGTCGGCTAAGCCAACGCAACCTTTCGGCGAAAGGTTGCGAACCTACGGTCGCCTACATGATCTGGGGTTATTTTACATCGAGGGATTATCTACAGGGCAGCTTCAAAAGCCGCATGGTACGAACTAAAAAAATAAAACTCGCAGCAAGCGTTTAACATAAGTTATAAAAATATTTTATGAAATTTTATAAAATATATTACATTTCGTAAAAACTGATTTTGACATATAATTTTTGATTTATTGTAACGAAAAATAACCGTTACGACAAATTTCAAAAAAAAGTAACCATTCACTCATAAGAGAAAAATTCCTAAGCCCTGAAAGGGCGTAGGATTTTTTCTTTTGTGCGTGAACGGTTACAAATCTATATCGTATATTGCCGGACAACTACTGCGTAACATGAGTTACAAATACAAAATAATTTTGTTATTTCGAACACGGCTATTGAATAATTTAAATCAAGTTGTAAATTATTATGCCGTTTAAAAAATAAAAATTTTGTAATATTTCAGCGGAATATTTATAACGACTTA
>JAITAZ010000011.1 GCA_031283825.1 Planctomycetaceae bacterium
ATTCACAATCATCAAGTTGAATTTTTACAAACCTCATTTTGAACATAATAATTACAAAACAAATATTCTCTTGTATTATTCAAAACTCAATTCCGAATTTAAAAAACCGAGAACGGTTACATTTTTAAAATCTTGCCCCTGCTAGTTAATTTTGTTTGCGTCTTTTATAATTGCGAAAACTTGTATCAACAGACATTCCTTTGGTTCGTCTGATTGATATAAAATAATATTGTCAATAACAAGAAAATTACTTTACGTTAATTTTTTTCATAATATATCAGCGGAAATTTTTAAACTGTTCACTCTTGAATTTTCGGTTAGAGCCGCCTGCTTACCTGCGGAAAGCAGGCTTTTACGCTACAGCATCGCAGAAATTCATAGTACGAGTTGTATAACAATATTTCTTCTGATTTTTGATTTCCTAATTTTCTACAGACTTTTATGTTTTTCGCGTTAAAATTTTTTATTAAATTTAAACGCAGAAAGATCGCAGAAAACACAGAAATCTAAGGAAAACAAATGAATAAATTACAAATTTTTTCTTGTAAAAAGATAATTCAAATTTAACAACCTTAACCCCAAAAAAATTATGAAACGCTCAAGTTTCTCCACCTTTTTCGTTGCGTCGATGTTTACATTGATTTTCAATGTTGGTTTTTCTGCGGCTTTTTCTGCGGAAACATTGAACCTCGCAACAAACGGCAAAACGAATTACATTATCGTTACGCCATCAAACCCAACTCCCATAGAACAAACCGCCGCTAAAGAACTAAAACTACACCTCGACGCCTCTACAGGAGCCGACTTCAATATCGTCAACGAATCCAAAGCCGATAATGCAAAACCACAAATCATTGTCGGAAATTCAAAACGAACTAAAGAACTCCTGCCAACAATCGACATCGCAAAAATTCCCTACGACGGAATCGTAATCAAATCAGTCGATAAAAATCTCGTCTTGCTCGGACATCCACAACGCGGGACTCTCTACGCTGTTAATACCTTGCTCGAAGACGCCGTCGGAGTTAGATGGTGGACTTCATCAGAATCGTTCATTCCGAAAAATCCTACTCTGGAAATTCCAACACAAAATATCGAATACGCGCCAAAACTAATTTATCGCGAAGCTCATTATCTCGACGCTTACGAATACACTTTCGCCCACAAACTTTTTTTCGACGCATACAAACCCGATGAAAATTCTGCAAATCAAAAAGAACCCGACAGAATTTTTGCAACGCGAATGAAATGTAACGGTCATTTCGGCAAAACACCGGCAGAATACGGCGGACAACATCGATTCCAATATTTCGTTCACTCGTTTTTTCTGCTTATTCCGCCCAATAAATATTTTGCCGAACATCCCGAATGGTTCAGCGAAATTAAAGGTCAGCGAAAACATGATCGCGCCCAACTCTGCCTGACAAACGACACAATGCGAAAAGAATTGACTAAAAACGCAATCGAAACTTTACGCAAAAATCCAGACGCCAAATTCATTTCAATAAGTCAAAACGATTGGCACGGATATTGTGAATGCAAAAATTGTACGGAAATTGCAAAAGAAGAAGAGAGTCAATCGGGACCGCTTATCCGTTTTGTGAATCAAGTTGCCGAAGATATCGAAAAAGAATTTCCCGACGTTTGGGTCGAAACGATTGCTTATCTTTACACGCGAAAACCTCCGAAACTCGTTAAGCCGCGAAAAAATGTTGTGGTTCGACTTTGCACAATTGAATGCTCGTTTATTCAACCGCTCGGCGAAGGCAAACAAAATAAAGCATTGCGAGACGATATCGAAGGATGGAGTAAAATCGCCGATAATCTTTTTATCTGGGATTACGTTACGAATTTTTCGTCGTATATGTTGCCGCATCCGAATATTCGCGTGTTGGCGAAAAATATCAGGTTTTTCGTTGACCATAATGCAATCGGCATATTCGAACAAGGCGACGCTTACTGCTTCGCCGGAGATTTTGTCCGAATGAGAAACTGGGTGATCTCGCACTTGCTTTGGAATCCGTCGCTCGACGAAAATAAATTGTTCGACGAATTTTTAAACGGCTACTACGGAAAAGACGCCGCGCCGATTCTAAAAGAATATTGGAATCTGCTTGTTGATCGCGCGGAAAAATCCGGCGTTTATCTTCGTATTTACAAACTGTCTTCCAATGATTGGCTTGACTCGGAAACATTAAGTAAAGCCGTTACGCTCATGAATCAAGCTATCGAAATAACAAAAGATGAAACAATAAAAAATCGACTCCGACGCGAAAAACTTTCGATTGATCTTGCTCTTTTGCAGGACTATCACGCTTTCCGAAAAAAAGCCGACTCGACAAATACGCCTTTCATCAAATTAGAAAACCCGAAACAATTTCTCGACGACTTTTTCTCCAGATGCAACGAGTTCGGCGTAAAAGCTCACAACGAAGGCGGAAATCCAACAACATTCAAAAATTTTGAACAAAAAATACGCCAAAGCTTCGAAAAAGAAATAACGCCAAAAAAATAAACTCGTAACTAT
>JAITAZ010000015.1 GCA_031283825.1 Planctomycetaceae bacterium
AAAAAAATAGTAACCGTTCATGGTATTTTTACAAACCATATTATTTTTTTGGGGGGACATTGGGGACAAAGGGGACTTAGGGGACACTGGGGACACACTAATTTAAAAACCATGATTAATGACTCAACAGAAGACAATAGCCTTTTAAAAGAGAGATTTTTTTCAGTATTATCTCCTGAGTCATCAACCCCAGATTTCAAACAAAAACGACCCCTTTGTCCCCAACGTCCCCCAAAAAA
The DNA here is from genome assembly GCA_031283825.1 of Planctomycetaceae bacterium. GTDB lineage: Bacteria > Planctomycetota > Planctomycetia > Pirellulales > Thermoguttaceae > WRKP01. Next base: position 240 of record JAITAZ010000015.1, read on the forward strand.
ATAAAACTCGCAGTAAGTGCGTAACATGAGTTAATAACCGTTACCCAAAAATTTAAGGTGCAGTAACAGGTTCTCCGCCGTTAGCTGTACTTGTTGCTCGCCAAATTTCTAATTGGACAGAATCATTAACAAAACGCACGCTACCATCGCCGTATGCGGCATTCACTCCGCTGGTATGCTGACTGGTTGCTTTGAAAAAGCCTCGCCGTCCGCCAGTTGGCTTATTATTTATGTTTGCCGCATTGCAGGCATTATTCTGATTCGGGGTCAGATAAGCATTAAAAATCGAATGGTCCCATCTGGAAGACAACCACATTTCACAGCGGTTTTGTTTGCCCCCGACACTCGTTGTCGCAGTCGTCTCGGATACTAAATCAGGATCAGCGCCAAAATCATTATCACTGTCTGCTTTCGTACCAAGATAAAGACGCTGTCTGACCTGCCAGTTTGTATTTGGATTTCCGCCGCTCAATTGTCCTGTATTCCACAACGCTTCGGACAACAACAACGTGTTGCTCGTTCCGTCTGTCATTGATTCAATACTGAAGTCGCCGTTGGTCTTTTCTCCCGGATTATTCTGAGCTTGATCAAATGCTCCATCCACTCTTGTAATCCTGACATCGTAATCAATAAGGGAATTTTTTCCGGTTCCCGAACCAACACAAACAACATAGTTACCAGGATATGAACTGGTTTGGATACCAGGGTTCATAGATCCTTCGGACGGACAAGTAATGCAGTTTAATTTAGCCAATTTAATTGCAGCATCATAATACGGATTGACACCGGAATTCCCGCCTCCAAAGAGACAGTTTGCAAAATCATACGAAGCAGAAATATTTGCCGCTTCTATAAACGGTAAGGTTCTCGCCAATGCGCCTGGTCCGCCGTCTGTTTCCTTATCTACTAGAGTAGGGTCGGTTGCAGCAGGACCGCCTGGAGGATTGCGGCTCAAACTATACCGCTGTCCATTGGGCGGAAGCGTGCCGTAAGAATCTTGATGATTGTGCATCGCCAACACCCACTGTTTTTGATTGTTTGAGCATTTCATTCTTCTTGCGGCTTCTCTTGCGGCTTGGACTGCCGGTAAGAGTAGGGCGATCAAAATTCCTATGATCGCGATAACAACTAGAAGTTCAACTAGCGTGAAACCAAAATTGCAACCGCAGAATTTATTCTCCGATTCGATTTCGTCGCTAAATTTGACTTGTCTAGCCCCCCCCCCCCTGCCTATTTTAACATTTTTGGCAAGATGGGAATTATTTTTGTGATTACAATCACAAGCTCCGCAGCAATTCGTTTGCACTTCCGGCGAAACTGAACTTGCTGAAATTTCCGATACGAAATTTTCTTTCGTTGACATATTTGTACCTTTACTTTCCTTTCAAATTTATCTAAAGTTTTTTCTGACTAACAATCCACCGTCGGATTGCTAGTCGTTACATATTTTTCAATCGCTCATAAAAACTGAAAAGTTTTAGATAGACAACTACAAGTCCGCAACAAAACGTCCGTAACTTTTTTTCAATTAAACGACCACTTTTACCAGACGATAAAAATAAAATCGCAACAGAATAATTGTCTATTTTCTCAATCCAGAACGATTTACTCCGCTTGAAACTGATATTCCAAAACTCTGAAAACGTATCAGAGTAACGCTTAGGTAAATTATTTCAAAACGGGTTGGCGATAATTTCGTTAATAGGTTTTAAAACAATTTATTTGCCGTCTCAAACATTGGCGGTAATTATGCACGCTTTTTCAATTCCCACAAGCGGGACTACACCAAAAAAACAAAAAATTTTCAAATTTTCACCAGAACTAAAATATAACTACAGATTTTATATCGAATTAAAATTTGGAAATTTTTTTAAGAGACATGTAATATATCAGTGGAATATTTGTTTTTGTAATTATTATCAAGGCGATGAAAGACGAACCTTATTTTTACCTTATTAAAAGACAAACACGGATAATACGGGGAATTTTAAACGCGGATTTTTTTAGTGAATACGGATAATACGGATTTTCACGGAAAATATCAAATGAAGCCTTTGTATGGTAGAAAACAATAAATTTAAAGGGATAAAGGGGGGGATGGAAGAAATTATTAAAGACTAACTCAATAATAATTAATAATTAATATTTTACTTAATAATAAATAAACCTAAATAAATAATATAATTTTATTGATATTAATATCGTCATTTCCATTCTCCGCGAATATCCGTTGAATCCGTATTATCCGCGTTTAAAAATTCCCCGTATTATCCGCGTTTAAAAAATTCCGCTGACATATTACAAAATTTATTTTTGGCAAAATTATCAATAAAATTTGAGTTTTTAGAGATTTCTGATTTAGTCGCTGTTTTTTTAAGAGGACAGAGAGGACGAAAAGAATAATCCGGCTTAAAATCTGGGATTAGAAACACAATTGTCAAAACAAAATCTCCACTGAATATTTTACAAAATATTATGTTTTTTTGAGTTGTCGTTTGATTTTTCTTTCTAATGGAGTTCCTTTGGCGAGTTCTCGTAATTCGTTTTCATTTAGGGAATTGGGGTCTATGTTTGATTCTGATTCTGGTTCTGATTTTATGAACGGCTTATTGTACGGACACGCCCTCCGACACGTATCACAACCGAAAAATCTGCCGTTGAGCTTTTTTTGTATTTCATCAGGGATTTCTCCACAGTGTTCTATTGTCCAATAATTCAGACATAATCTCGCATCCAACACATACGGTTTACTCAACGCCTCAGTCGGACAAACTTGAATACATCGATTACACTCCCCGCACGGAGAATCTTGACCATAATAATTTTCGTTACAAAAATTATTCGCGTCTTCCGAGATCGCGTCATCCGAGATATTTTCGACTTTGCTATTATTTGACTCAAAAACCGGTTCCGCCGGAAATAGATTTATCGTCGATAAAATCGCCCCTAAAAAAACATTCGAACCATATCTCGGAGTAATTAACATCGTATTCTTGCCAATCTGTCCCAAACCAGCGTCAACCGCAAATTGCCGCTCCAAAAGCGGCGCAGTGTCAACAACTCCGCGACAAAAATCATCTGGATAAAGTTTACTATGCAATGACAAAATCGGTTTAAATCTCTCCTTAATCCAAAAATGATAATCAATCCCGCGAGCATAATCTACAATTCCGCCGATTCTACCGATTCTACTTATCGCTTTTGAATTGTTGCAACTCGTACTATGAATTTCAACGCCGCTAGAACATAAATGACAACCTTCCGACAAGCAAGCCGACGACTCTAACCGAAAATTCAAAGGCGAACAACTTAAAATACGATCAAACGAAACCCCAAGCATAATAATCGATTTAACGCCGTTAAGAATAAAATTCGGATTCTCCCTCGCCTCACGACCTTTTGCCAAATAATCCATTCCGGCAAACATTCCGCGATCAATCCATCGTTCAAAAGCGTCAAAAGTCTTCGGTCGTCTCGCTGCCGCAACTCCAACCATCTGAAAACCAGAATCTATCGCCTGATCTGCTAATAATTTAAAACTCATAACATAAATTTTGACTCTCGAATTTTCCCATTCGCGTTTTAGACGTTAAAAAATTTCTCGCTAAAACTCAATTCCGCATAATCCTAAAAATCGATAAATTTTTTCTAATCATTTTAATCAAAATAACCGATTATATTGACGCTAATTTTTTTGCTTTATATTCGTAAATTCAATTCGGAAAATTTAGTCAAAAAAATTTGTCAAAATTTGTTCTCCGCTTTCAACTATTAATCGTTACAAAAAATCAGGAATCTAACAAAATGAAAATAAGAAATTACTCTCCTCTACTACTATCGATATTGTTGTTGACTTTTATATTTTATACATTTTTCATGTCAAGCAGTGTTGCGGGATTTGAAAATCCAATAAAAAAACTTCGTAATAACTCCGTTGAAGCCGATCCCGATAAAGTTTACGCTCTTAATGAAAAAAATGGACCTTGGCTTATTCTGCTTTGCTCTTTTAACACAAACCGCATGAAAGACGCCGCCAATAAAGCTAATACGCTAGTTTACGAACTAAGGAAAAATTTTAAGCTCAAAGCCTACGTGTTCGCGGGCGAATTTAATCTTAATCTTAAAAACGATTTGCGAACAGACCCGAAATTACGTAACTCCGACAAATCGCGCGCTCGCAATAAAATATACGCAAAAGAAGGCGTTTTCACCGAATACGTCGTACTCGTTGGAGATTATCAATCGCCGGACGAATTACAAAACGATCTCGAAAAAATACGTAATATCTCGCCCGAATGCATGTTTAAAATGTTTCCGAAATCTGTCAATCGTCAACCTTTCCCGATGCCTCTTGCTGTGCCAAATCCAATTGTTCCTGCAAGTTATATCGCCCAATCAGACGACAAAAATAAATTTATCGAAAGACTTAACGAAAAACGCGATTTCTCTTTGCTATCTTGTCCGCGAAAATATACCGTACAAATCGCAACTTTCACAGGACGATCCATTTTCATTAGAGACAATATAAACAATAACAACAACGACTTAAACTCAAAACTATTCGGAAGAGAAAAACAAACGCAATTAAAACTCGCGGAAGTTTCAGCCGAAAAATTATGCAAAGCGTTAAGAAAACAAGGAATAGAAGCCTACCAATTCCATGACCAATTCTCAAGTATCGTTACTGTCGGAGGATTCGATTACTACAACCTAGCAAACAACTCGTTACGACCTGAAATCGTCGAAATTATGAATCGATTCAGAGGAAAACCTATTCAAACAGGAAATTCAATTACAACTTATTCGTACATCCCAGTTACTATCGAAGGAATCGAATGCGATATGTCGCCAAAAGTAATAGAAATACCGCATAAAAATAAATGACCTTAATAAAAATGT
>JAITAZ010000036.1 GCA_031283825.1 Planctomycetaceae bacterium
AAACACCGGAAGCGAACCACTCGTCGCACTACGTTATTTCGGTCCTGATACGCACCCGTCAACCCCAGAAATCGGAGACCACAGGAAAGTCAAAAAGTAAAAATAATGTAATATTCAGCACGCGATTATTTTCGCGAATCGCGTTTTTTTAAAAGGACAAGAAAGACAGAAGAAACAAAAAAGATGTTGTTATTTGAGTCGAATATTAACGACTCAAAAAACGACGCCGTTGAATTTTTTCTGACGGATGATAAATCAAATTGTCTCTTTCGTTCATAATGTCATTTTAAAAAAACGCGGCTGAATAATTTCAATCAACCTTACAATAACCTTACATCAACCTTACAACAACCTTAAATTTTAGGAGAAATATTATGTCAAGACCTGTTACGCTTACGACAGGACAATGGGCTGACCTTAAACTTTCCGAACTTGCGCCGAAGGCAAAAAGTTTCGGTTACGACGGACTCGAACTTGCATGTTGGGGCGAGTTGTTTGAAGTTCAGCGGGCATTAAAAGAAGACGATTATTGCGCCAAAAGACGCGAAATATTCAACCAAAACGGACTCGGAATTTGGGCGATTCAATCTCATCTTGTTGGTCAGGCGATTCTTGATCAAATTGATTCGCGTCATAAATCTATTTTGCCCGATTACGTTTGGGGCGACGGCAATCCCGCCGGAGTCAACGAGCGGGCGTCGAATGAATACAAAGATACCGCAAGAGCGGCGCAAAAACTCGGCGTAAAAGTCGTTACTGGTTTTACGGGATCGAGTATTTGGCAATATTTTTATTCTTTCCCGCCGGTGCCGCAAAGCTGGATCGACGACGGATTCAAATTGCTGGCTGACCGATTCAACCCGATCCTCGACGTGTTCGCCGAATGCGGAGTAAAGTTCGCGCTAGAAGTTCATCCGACTGAAATCGCGTTTGATCTTTACACGGCGGAACGCGCACTGGATGTTTTAAAATATCGACCAGAATTCGGATTCAATTTTGACCCGTCTCATTTAATTTGGCAGGGAGTCGATCCGGTTGAATTTTTGTACAAATTTAAAGATCGAATTTATCATGTCCACATGAAAGACGCGATTGTTACGCTAAACGGAAAAACCGGAATTTTGTCGTCGCACTTAAATTTCGGCGACTACAGAAGAGGTTGGGATTTCAGATCGCTAGGACACGGCGGCGTAAATTTCGAAGAAATAATAAGAGCGTTAAACAATATCGGATACAACGGTCCGCTATCGGTCGAATGGGAAGACATGGGAATGGAACGCGAATTCGGCGCAACCGAAGCCGCCGCATTCGTAAAGAAAATTGATTTCTCACCAAGCACGTTAGCCTTCGACGGCGCGTTCGATAAAGAAAATCAATAAATGAAAAAAAAACGTAACGTCAGTGAAATATCCGTAAATTTTTAAGAGACATTAAAAGATAATAAAAACATTAAGAACAAAGAAATTATTTCGATTACGCGCAAATTCGAATTCGTAAATTCTACGAATTGGTAAAATAGCGTTGTTATCGGAGTTGTTCGTAGAGTCTTTATTATCTTTAATGTCTTTTTAAATACGCGAAAAAATCGCCTAACGTTACCTAAAATTAAATATAAAAAAATGACGCCACACAAAACAAAACGCGATAAGTTAATTGATTCTGCCGGACTCAATATCGATTTAGACGACAACAATAACAACGACAACAAAGATAACGATGACGATAAAAATAAAATTCAAGATAACGAAAATAAAAAAACGGACAAACAAAAGAATCGAGCGATAGACAATCAAGTTGAAGAATCTGTAATAGAAAATTCATCTAAATCTGAAATTGAGCATTCGACAACGAATTATTCGGAGGCGGATCATTCGATTGAGTCGGAGAGTTATCAGGTGGTTGCGCGTCGTTATCGACCTAAAACGTTTGAAGAGCTTGTTGGTCAAACTCATATATCACAAGCGTTAGCGAATGCGATAACGACGGGCAGGATTGGTCATGCTTATCTTTTTACGGGTGCGCGCGGAGTTGGCAAGACTTCGACGGCGCGTATTTTTTCTAAGTCGTTGAATTGCGTTACGGGACCGACGACTACTCCTTGCGGCGAGTGCGATAGTTGCGTTGGAATTAGTACGGGCGAAGATATTGACGTGTTGGAAATCGACGGTGCGAGTAATCGCGGGATAGACGAGATTCGGCAGCTTCGGCTTAGTGCGTCGATTTGTCCGAGTCGGTCGAAGTATAAAATCTACATAATTGACGAAGTTCACATGTTGACTCGTGAGGCGTTTAATGCGCTGTTGAAAATTTTGGAGGAGCCGCCGGAACATGTCAAGTTTATATTTTGTACGACGGAGCCGTCGAAGATTCCGATTACGATTTTATCGCGGTGTCAGCGTTATGATTTTGCGGGAATTGACGTTGATAATATTTCTAGTCATTTGTCGGAGATAGCCAAAAACGAGGGAGTTTCTGCTGACGATGGCGTTTTTGATTTGCTTGCGCGGCGTGCGGCGGGTTCGATGCGGGATGCTCAATCGTTGCTTGAGCAATTGTTATCATTTGCGCCGCAGCGAATCGCGTTGGAGGACGTTCATAATATGCTTGGCACGGCAAACGATCAATTGCTTTTTCGTTTGCTTGAGTCGATTTTATCTTGCGACACGGCGAAAATTTTTGCCGATATTGACGTCGCGGTTGGCGAGGGCGTTGATCTTGTGGTGTTGATTGAGCAGATGATAGGATTGCTTCGGGATTTGCTGGTGATTGTTTCGGGCGGTAGTGCGTCGTTGATGATTTTTTGTTCGCCGAATCAATTCGAGCAAGCGGCGGGTGTCGCGAATAAATTTGGGATACAGCGTTTGCTTGCGGCGATTCAAATTTTGGATCAAACTTACGGCAGGATGAAATACAATACTCAAACTCGTGTATTGTCGGAAGTTGCGTTGATAAGAATCGCGTATCTTGACAATTATCAGATGATTTCGATCTTGTTAGAAAAGTTACGACGAGGCGAGATCCAAATTTCATCTGCCGACACAACGACTATTCAGCCGAATGAATCTATCAGATCAGCGCGACGAATTGTTCAACCGACATCATCATCAACGACAACAACGACGACGGCATCGACGACGTCATCAACTGTGTCGATGAATCGTGTAGAGTTGTCGTCTATTGATTTGAAAAGCAGACAACAGGTGGAGAAAAAGCAGCCAGATAAAATTGACAATCCGCCGAGCAAAGATATCAAGTCATCGAATGTGCAATTGGGTGGTGAGTCGTTATCAGTTGGGTTGTCGTCGTCTTTGGTTCCGGTGCGTTCGTGGTCGATAGAGTTGAGTGAGATTGATTCGGCGAAGGCGACAGAGATTTGGCGTAATGCGGTTGATTCGGTTGCTGGGATATTGGGTTCATCTGCGTCTATATTTTTGCGGGTTCAATTTTCGAAGCCTGACATGTTTATTGTAACGTTTCAAAATTTATCGACGAAGGAGTATTGTGAGCGTGAGTTACCGAGATTGCGGGCGGCGTTATGTCAGATGGTTGGCAAGAATGTTCAGTTGCGACTTATTTATGAGGAGGTCAAGCAGACGAGCAAGCCGATTCATCCGCAGATGCGTTCATCGAAAGAGAGTCGAGCGATATTTGATTTAGCCGCTAAAAACCCGTTAGTTCAAAAAATCTCCGAACAATTCCGAACCGAACTAATCGACGCAAAATAAAAAAAACGACATACAATGTTGACAGTCATATTTAATTATGCGTTACCGTTCACGATTTTTCAATTATGGGAACTTCTAAAAACCTCATGTAAAATTATTTTATTAGGAACGCGGTCGTCTCGACCGCATATTTAGGCGTTTTTTGCCAAAAAATAATGCAGGCGAGACGCCCGCGTTCCTCTCAAATTAGTTTTTAGAAGTTGCCAATATTACAATAGTTTTTTTCGCTAAATTGATTTGAGCGATTTTATGTAAGTTTCTCTTGTGTTTATGATCTCATCTCGTATTTGTTCAGGATTTTGTAAACAGATAAGTACGGCTTCAGGGAATGCGTAACCTCTGCCGGCGGTTTGAATCTGTAACGTCCAAATATTGAAATACCTCATCACTAAACCTTGTACAAGAGTAATATCAGTAATTTGATCCAGCGGAATAGCAACTCGTCGAAAATAAATAATACCTCTTTCAGCGTAAATCGTTTTATCGTCCATGCTATATTTAATAGAATTAAACGCCAACAAT
>JAITAZ010000060.1 GCA_031283825.1 Planctomycetaceae bacterium
CGGCGAGTGGCGCATCATTGGCTACTGAGGTTGTTTTGTTAGGAAAAAAATTAGGTTGAAAATGAGGTTGGTTGTACAATATTCATACGTGTTAAAAATATTCCACTGATATATTACTAATTTTTCACTTCCCTCTTTATCACATTTAAATTATTGACTTTTACCACACAAAGGCGTCATTTCCTTTTTCCGCGATTATCTGTCAAATCCGATATTATCCGTGTTTAAAATTCCCCCAACTATCCGTGTTTAAAAAACCGTGAACGGTTACGAAATTTTTTTCTTGTGCGTGAACGGTTACAAATTATTGTTACAAAAAATAAAATTTCATAAATATGACTGTTATCAAAACTCGCCGTAATAAATTTTAGAAAAGACGAAATTTAGAGTGTGATGAGTATATTTACCAATCTGGCAGATCGGATAGAGTTATTGTATTGGTTTTGCGCTTGCTTACGTTGGCTATGATTTTTATTGCTAATGTTTTTATTTCTCTGGCGTTTCCGAAGTTGTTTTTTGATTTTATTTTTGTAATGATTTCTCTCAATCTTTTGTTAATTTCGTCGGCTTGCGATTCATCGGCTTTACGTTTTTGCGATTGCCAATAAGAATGAAGTATTTTTATACATTCTTCTACCGTATAATCTGGAAAAATAATAATATAAGGATAACGACTCGCAAGACCCGGATTCGATTTTAATAAGAAATTCATATCATTCGGATATCCTGCAAGAATAGAAAAAACTCTCTCGTTATATTGCGCGGTATCCTCCGAAACAATTGTAGAAATTACCTCAGCCGCAAACGAATCTTGACCGTTTATATCTTTCGGATACAACGCATACGCCTCGTCGAAAAATAAAACTCCTCCCGTTGTTCTTGCCTCTTCAAAAACTTTAATAACATTGTCCTTTGAATGCCCAAGATACGAACCTTTAAGCGTAATTGCCGACCGCTCTATTACATTAACTCCGTCTATTAAACCAATGGCGTTAAAAATTCTTGCCATGTATCTCGCGATAGTCGTTTTGCCCGTTCCGGGATTGCCCACAAATTGCATGTTATATTTGCCCTCGCCTTGCACGCCAAGCCGCTCATTTTCCGCAATTGTTGACGCGATTTCTCTAATTTGTTCCTTGACATTTTGCAATCCGACAAAATTTTTATCAAGCTCGTCAAGAATAGAATCAAGCGTTTCACTTTTTCCAACAGACGATTTAATGTCGTCTGCTAAAATTAAAGTTCTATCAGCTTTCGAATCGGCGTTGCATCTTTGCACGCGTCTTGTTGAAACTTCACCTAAAAATTTCTTTACCGTTCCTGCATTGCCGAAATGCGGGTCGCGCGATAATCGTTTTAACTCTTGACGCAAATTAACGCCGAATTGTTCGGTATCGTCAATATTGATTCTGAACCCTTCATTTTTAAGCGTTTCCATGAATATTTGTTCGAGTTCGTCAATTGTGAAATCTTGAAAAATAATTCTTTTGCGAAAGCGCCGTTCTAGTCCGAGATTCCTATTGAAAACCGCTTGCGTTTTATCAGGATAGCCGGCGATAATAATTACGAGATCGCGATATTTTTTCTCCGTCATTATTTGTACGATTTGATTCAACGCCTCTTGACCCGTTTGAGTCTCCGCCAAACGATACGCTTCATCGATGAATAAAACGCCGCCAAGCGCTTGATCAAATTTCTTACGGAGTTTTCGCGAGTCGGAAAAATCTCTATTCACATCGCAGTATTCAACATGATTCAAACTTGTAATTCCAACGTAATTAAAAAATTCCGCCATGTATTTCACAATCGACGTTTTACCCGTTCCTGAATTTCCAAGCAACGCCAGATGATGAGCGTTATCGTCAAAAACGTTTCGCGCAATATTGTCAATTTGATTCGCGAGCAATCTCTCAAGATATTCTTTGACTTCTTTTAGACCTTTAAATTCTTTATGAATTTTATTCAATAATATTCGAGCGTTTTTTTCTTGAAGTTGAATAGGATCAGGAATAGAGTTTTCGTCTATTTCGTCGTGTTGACGATTAACGGCGGCGTTTTCTTTAATTTTATCGATCAAATTGCGTACTCCGCGAGCATTGCCGATTCCGCCGAGCCGTTCGCGTGATTCAATATATTGACGCAACTTTTTATTCGCCGTAACCGTCAAAATTTTTTCGTCTCGTTTGAGCATCATTTCGGCGATTTGAATTAGTTCATTTACGTTGTAATCTGGAAAAATAATTGTGTTATCGGGATCGTTGAATCGCGTTGGCAGACCGGGATTCATTCCTAAAATTTCGGGACGTTTTTCAAGATAACCTGCGGCAAGAACGGTAAAATAATCGCGGTTGATTTCCATCTCTTCCATTAAAACGTCGAAAGCGGGATGAAGCGTTTGGTCTTCGGCGAAGCTATAAACTTCGTCGATAAACAGCGTTCCGTTCATTGCTTCGTTGATTTTATTTTTCATTATTTCGCGGTCTTTATTGTTGCTCCATGCGGCGGCGATTTCTGTTGCTGAAAGTTTGACATAATTCCCGATAATTTTTTTCGGACGGAGTCCAAGACCATAATAAATTTTGCTCAAAATTCGAGCAACTTCGGTCTTGCCCGTTCCGGGATTGCCTAGCAGCAAAGAATGCGTATTAAACGACGACGGTTTCTTTCCGTTTTTACGTCTGATACTTTCGGCTTCGGCGCGGGCTTCGAGTTTTCGTATTTTTTCTTTTACGTTTGAGAGTCCGATCAATTCGTCGAGTTCGCGTTTAGCTTCTTCTAAAATTTTTCGTCTATCTGCCGCGTCGTTATCTTCAAATAGATCGTCGATAGATTGAGGCAATGGTAATTTTGAGATTTTACTTTTAATTTTTTCAACGATATTAAACATCGCCTCATTTTTTGTAACGATATTCTTTGCGGTTTCACGCGGGAATCCGGTTAAATTATATCGACATAAAATTCGAGTCAATAACGCTTCGATTTCGTCTGTATCGGGATTATTGATCGAGATTTCTTGAATGCGGTCTTTGAGTCCAGTCCCGATGAGTTGTTCGGTTAACGACGTAAATTCAAAGTATTTAGAATCGTCAACTAGAATAACCGAGCAAGTGGAATTTTTACCTGTTTCCGTTTTTGCCCATTCTCCGATAGCGGTCAACATTCTTTCGGATTCTGGAATCAGGATTCCTTGTTGATATTTGATTATTTTGTGTAGATTTTTTAACACGATGAAACTCTTTCGTTGGCATGGAATCAATCTGTATCGTATTTCGTCGAGAATAGATTGATTTTTTGTTACGGCGTTTTGAGTTGATTGATTAGCGACTTGTGCGGCGTTATCGTTTATATTTGTCGTTTCATTTTTTTTGTTTCGCGGAACTGAATTTTGATCTTTATTGGGATCGACGCTTTTTTTATTGACTATAGTTTGGTAGAGCCGTTCCATTTCAGGATTCGGAAATTGCAACGTTTCAGAAACAGGATCGAAAACCAACGCGATTTCGTAATCATTCAGCAAAGCGTAGAGGAGTAGAGTCTCGTCGATATTGCAGACTCCTTTGATGTGATTTGTAAAAAACAGATCGTCAATTTTCCCATGCAGTATAAATTGACGACGTCCGCTTTCTATAATTTTTGTATTGAGCTTCTCAATAAGCCGATTGCAATAAAACGCTGACATAATTGACGATTAGTTATAAGTAAATTTATTGACGTTCATAGTATAATTCACGTTAAAATTTTAGTAACCGCTCACGGTTTTTTAAATTCGGATTTGAATTACTAAACCCAATGTAGAGACGCAAGGCATTGCGTCTCTACATTGGTTAATTTGTAACTATTCACGTTTTAATTTGTCGATAAAAAAATAAAAAATTCCGTGAGCGATTACATTCTTTTTATCTTCCTCTTTCTCTGGTATTTGTTTGAGATTTTGATTTATTTTTAAGTTCTGAAGTTGTCGTTGAAGCGTTAACGTTTTCAGCTCGTCCCCAATTTGTGATTTTGAAATCTGTTGTGTCTTGGATTTTCATTTGCAAATCAGCGAGCGTTTGACGGCATTCTGATTCTTTGCCGTCAGGAATATTTGCGACGTCGATTTTAACATTTCCGTCGAGGTTGATTTGTAATTTCATGTCTCCGGATTCGCCTTTAGCTTTGGCGAAAATAGCGAGGTCGCCGAGTTGATTATTTACGTTAAATTTTTTTTCTGCGTCTTGTACATAATTAACGTCTGGTTCGTCGTATCGTAGAGATTGTAGGGCGTTGATGATTGCGTCGGCGATTATTTCTCTATTTTCATAACGTTTTTTATTTTCGACCGCTTGACTGTACAATTTTCTGAACAATACGATTGAATTATTAGCGAGCGTTTGCGAATCGTCGAATTGTTCGTTTAATATTTTTTGTTCTGCTAGATCGAGGGTAAGTCGAGCGTTTTCAACTTGCGACGGTTCTCCGCTCCATTGTGAAAGAAAATTTATATTGAAATTTTCTGATTCATTTTTTATGGCGCGAATTGCGTTTTTTGCGGCGATACGTTTTAATTCGCGTTGTTTATCTTCTTCTTGTTTTTTTTCTGCGAGTATTTTTACATTGTCGAAAGCCAGAATTGCGGCGTTTGCGCAGGCATTTGATTGTTTGATTAAATCACTTGCTTGTTGCGCGAGATTTTGCGCGGTAATTTCGCTATTATTTTTCCAACCTTTATTCCAGATTGCGTTAGATTCTTTATTTAGTTGTTCGGCTTTTTTTCGTAGAGCTATCGCTTGATTTTGTTCGTCTTTACCGGATCGAAAAGTTTGACCGGCTTCGGGAGGAACTGATATTTGCTTTATCAAGTTTTCAGCTTTTGACCGACAATTATTGACGTCGATTTCTAATAAATTATTTTCTGTGCTAATTCGTTTCCATTCGGCTATCGCGCCGTGTTTTAACAAATCGAAAAGCATTTTTTTAGACAATATAACTAATCCTTCTTTTGGACCGCTCATTATTAAATCTCCTTTTTTGATTTTAAACTGTTAATGATTTGTAACCGTTCACGGTTTTAAACACGGATAATAGGGGAATTTTTAAACACGGATAATAGCTGATAGGACGGATAATCGCGGAAAATGCAAATGGCAATTTTAATATTCATAAAATTATTTAATTTAGGGTAATATATCAGCGGAATATTTTTAACACGTATGAATATTGGACAACCAACCTCATTTTCAACCTAATTTTTCCGAACAAAACAACCTCAGTAGCCAAAGACGCTCCCCACACAAACCTCATTACCTCATTAAAAACATAAACGAATAATGAGGTAATGAGGTTGGTTTTTGGGGGATTCATTGCTACTGAGGTTTT
>JAITAZ010000251.1 GCA_031283825.1 Planctomycetaceae bacterium
CTGTTTGTCAAAATTTTTGACGAGCAATTAAAAGAGAATCAATTTATTATTACAGACGATGAATGGAATCGCGTTAAGTCCGGCGAATACGCAACAAATTTTACAAATCGAATAACTCAAATTTTTAGCGCAACGAAAAATCAATATCAGGAAGTATTCGACCGCGACGACCGTATTCGACTTTCTGATAATGTTCTTGGATTTATTGTTTCTAAATTGCAAGGGATTTCGCTTATTAATTCGTCTGACGACGTTAAAGGCTTGGCGTTCCAGAAATTTCTTTCGCATCATGAAAAAGGCAGTCGCGGACAATTTTTTACGCCGTCGCCGATTGTTGATTTTTGCGTTAAAATGATCGCACCGCAAGAAAATGAAACGATTATTGATCCTGCATGTGGCGCCGGCGGTTTTTTGTTTTCATCGCTTGTGTATATGAAAAATCATTATAAAAAAGCAACAAACGATATTATTGAAAATCAACTTTTTGGTTTTGACATAAGTCAGAGCATTGCGCGTATTGCTCGAATGAAACTTATGCTGGAAGCGAATTGTAAAAACAATATCTTTTGCTTTAACGCATTGGGCAACTTAGAATCAATCCGGCAGAAAATTTGTTATGAGGACGGTTTCGATCTTGTGTTGACTAATCCGCCGTTTGGAGCAAAAATTTCAGAAACCACCGTGTTGACGGCGTTTGACTTAGGACATAAATGGTCGCAAACGCCGGATGGTTTTAACAAGACAAAGTTGTTGCATAATAATCAGACTGCCGAAATTTTATTTATTGAGCGTTCTTTACAACTACTCAAAAAAGGCGGTCGAATGGCAATCGTGTTGCCAAATGGTAATTTTGATAATTCCTCTTTGGCGTATCTTCGATCTTACATCAAAGAGCGAGCGAATATTATTGCTGTTGTCAGGCTTCCGCAAGAAACTTTTATACCTTACGGTACGGGCGTTAAAACGTCTTTATTATTTCTTGAAAAGAAAACAGAAAACCAAATCAAACCGCAACGTATATTTTTTTCCGCCGTTTCAAAGTTAGGATATCAAGGCAACAAAAACGGCGCTCCGATTTTTTGTAACGATAAATATGGAAAACCGATTAAAAAAGACGGTCAACTGATTTTAGATGAAGATTTCACGGAAATTGTAAATGATTTTGCTCGATATAAAATCGGCGCCGACCTTGAATCTTCCGCGTCGTTTGCGATTGATTACGAACAATTAAACGGACGCTTTGATTATGATTTTTATTCGCCTAAACATCGTCAATTTTTTGACAATTTAACTTTGGATAATTCAGCGCGAATAGGCGACATTTGCGAGATCGTAAAAGAGAAAAGTAAAAAACTTAAGAATACCCCGATTATTCTGTTGAGTATGTTGAATTGTCGGACGTCAACACGCATTCGTTTGAAATTATAAATTCAACGTCTTTTTTGGTGCATGAATTACCAAGTCGGGCGAGTTATGAAATCAGAACGGGCGATATTTTAACGGCGATTGCGGGTAATTCTGTCGGCACAAAAAAACACGCGACCGCATTAGTAACACCGGAATATGACGGATGTATTTGTACGAATGGTTTTCGCATTTTTAGAAATATTAGAATTGACCCGTATTTTTTTCTGTTTTTCCTAAAGTCGGAAATGTTTCTTAAACAAATGTTTATGTTGCGAACCGGCGCGGCGATACCAAGCGTTTCTGACGCCGATTTGGTAAATATTCGTATTCATCTGCCCGACAATTCCGTTATAAAAAAAGTTGGCGACGCCGTTAAACGATCTTTTGATTTGAGAAATCAAGCAAAAAAAATTATTGAGCAGATTAGTCCATAATTGTAACGATTCTGTAGAAATTTTAATTCTGCAATTTTTATTCAGTTTTGGGTTCGGGGTTTTGCTAGAATTGAAATTCCTTTGTAACCGACGTAAACTATGCTCGTGCATAGTAACGAAATAATAAGCCAAAAGAATCTTTGCTTGACCTCACTCGACGCCGCACGGAACGAAAGATCAAGAGAACCTTGAGGAGTCGTGAAAACATATAACTCGCCCTTGTACGGAATCTCAATATCAACGCCGGTCATCTGAGTCGAAAGAGATCGAAATTGATTGTGATTCACCTCCGATAAATTATCCGCCGATTGAACCACTTTACCATCGATGCTATAAATGACACCGCCAGAATCGTTGCTATCGCCAACAACACTATTGCTATCTGCCGACAATCCTGATCTCGATCTATCAGACGAATTGCTACGAAGATTAGGAGCCGCTCCACCGCCGAAACCTCCTTGCATTGGAATACTTTCGCCAACAAGACTATTGTAAACAACACTATCGCCGCCATAACCGCCGCTTACCGAACCACTGCTGTTGTTTACCGACGATTCCTTACTAAACTCACTTCGACCGTTCTCCGCAATTGGTGCATATAAGCTGTTGTTTACCGACGATTCCTTACTAAACTCACTCTTATCTTCATGAGGAAACAATCCTACATGGTTTGTGGGTTGCGTAGTATTAAACGGACGAGATTTGTTGGAATCTCTGTTTGACGGCAATTCAGATGAAGCGTTGACGTCATTGTCGAAATATACTCTGCCTTCAATTGTTCTCCTTTGTTGAGGCGGCGCTGGGCTAGTATCTCCACGACCAGATTGACGCCCGCGCTCTGTTGACGAAGATTGAGGCGAATCCTCATTATGCATTGAGAAAGCGTAAGTTTTCTTTTCTTTATCTGATGGAGTTTTAGCGTTTGCATTTTGACGGTCAATTTGTTTGGTGTCGCCCAAAACAAGATTTCCATTGACAACCGCTTGAGAACGTCTTAATAATTCTAATGAATTTTTATTTTTTGCCATCGCCTTGTCTTCAAAAAACTCCTCTTTATTTTCGACTATTATTACTTCGCCGCACGCATCTGCATTAATATCATTAGTTTTACCGCCTTTTTGCGACATTGAATCCAGCCATTCTTTATTGAAACTAGAGCTGTTTGATCTGTTTGATTTACGCGACGGTTCGTTTGGCTGTTGAATTTCAATTGATTTTTTGTTTACAAACTGACTCGAAAACGTGTTTGACTGATTCTCAAATTGACTACGCAACATTGCAGAATTTGAAGTAAAAGCGTTCTGTTGCGATTCATGTTGTTGAACGACTTGAGGAACATAATTCTGCGTCGGCGTTTGAGTTGGTTGCGGAGATTGAATCGTTTGCGGCGGTATTCCTTTTCCTGTGTATGTATTCGCGTCAAATTGAAATTGCGGCTCGCCGCCGGACGAGTAAACGCTATTTTGTCCCAAGTCGAAATTTTTTATATTTTCAAAAGCGCGTTGCCGTGCGTAAACGTTGGAATCTTGCATTGTTTGTTGTAATCGTAATCCGATTCGTTGCGTGTATTCGTCGTTGATTTTTTTGATTATCGACGTCGATTGTTCTTTGTTTACTTGTTGCATATTTCCAGAAAAATAATATTTGTATTTATCCGGCAGATACAATTTCAACAACGACGTCCCAACAGGAATATTCATTACCTTGAGAAACGGCATCTCCGCGCTGGTGAAATTTCTCAATCCTCTTGACATTCCGCCGTAAACAATTCGCACGACATAATCGAGGTCTCCGCTTTCGGTTTTAATAAGCGGAATCCGCACGCCTTTAGCGTAATAGGGAATCTCGCCTACTGCGAGATCAAACACTATCGCCGCCAATTTCGAATCGTAAGTTGCCGCGATTTGATAAGGCATCAGACACGGTTTAACCGGTTCGCCTTCGCATCGAATCGATGAATTATCCGCGTTGGCGTTTGAATTATTTTGTTGTATTGAGTCGCGTTGTTGCCATTCTTCGGCGGAGAAAAATCGTACTCCCCAGAGTGTCGCGTTGTCCGGCAGAAAAATATCAAGATACGGTTCTTGCTGATTATCAATATGATAAATTTGCTCGGCGCGGTATTCTCCGTTGCTATCGAAAACCAGCCGCGTTTCAGATTTATTGATTCTTGCCTCCGACAATCTTACAGCGTCGCGGCGTTTCATCTTGAAAGTCAGCGACGCTTCCGCGTTGGAAATATTTTTATCTGCATTCGGAATTGACGGATTTGTATTAACCGGATTTGTATTAGTTTTTTGAACGTAATATGCTTCCGTTACGTTTTCGCCGAGTATCTTTGCGAGGTAAATCCATTCTTGTTGACGGCGGTCGAGATTTTTTAGATTTTTAATTTTCGGTTGATCGACAATCATTTCGTCCGGCGACATGCGGTCGTTTTCCATCACTATATATTGTCGTGTTGTTGTTCCGGTTTGAATTATTGGTACGAAAATTCTGTAATCTTTTTCTGCGCGAAGTTTCCTATCTCCGCGAACTAATACTCTCAAGTGGTCGATTACGCTTTCCTGTAATTCGAGCGTTACGTCGATTACTTTGGAGAGTTCGGAATTGTCTTTAATCTCGCGTTCAACAATTTTCTTACGCTGTAAAAACGGCGACTCTATAACTGCGTCTTTCATCCATTCAGGCAGCGTGAATTTGATTTCTCTTATTCCCGCGCGGTTGATTTGAAAGTCGAGTAGAATTGTTTCGCCGATTGACTCTCCGGTTGTTCGGACATTTGTAATTGTGCTGCATTGAACGTCCGGTTCGATTTCGGTGAAAATCAATTTAGCGTCAACGATACCGCCAACGCCTTTAATTATTAATCTTACAAGTCCGCGTTGTTCCTTTGGAGAGCTGATATGATTACGCAGGTCTTGCGAGTTGATCAGATAGCAACTTTTCAAATTGATTGCGTCTGCTCTCAAAGCCGGATCCGTTAGCAGTTCGACTGTCGCGTCTTTTGAAACTAGATTCGTTGCAACTCCGGCGAATTCAGCGGAGAACGACGGCAGTTTGTCGATTTGATATTGTTGATTATTCGTAACGAAAATGTTTTTTGATTTATCGGCGGCGTTTTTGTTTTCGACAATTTTATCGATAGGAGAAATTGGAATGTAATCTCCTTCGAGTCCGATTACGACTTTTCCGTTAGGGTTATTTCCGTGCGAAACATGCAGTAAATTTTCGTCGTTGCGTTTTTCTTTGCTGTAGAAAATCGATTGCGGGGCGATAACGTTTTTAAGGTTGAATTGTTTCGGCAGCTTTATTGTTACGAAAAAAGGATGGTTGTTTGAGTCGATATCGACTTTTGTTTCGAGCAATGATTGCTTATGCGAAACTTTTAAAATCGACTGAAAAGAAATACTAATTATCTGAATAACGGGATTTGTTTGGAGAGACAGCTCGAAAGGCTCGGCGATAAAGCGATAAGACTGACACGGCGTTAAGCCAAGCGGACTAATTGGATTGAGTTTGTTTGAAACGTCGTTACTTGAGTTTGGCGTTTGCGGCTGATCGGTGAGAACTGCGCCTTTGGATTCGGTAACGCGAAATTCGCGGACTGAGCTACGGTAAAGGTCGATTCGTCCGCGATGTATTCCTGCTTCGGGAACTGACAGAGTTGACAAAGCCCATGATTCTTTTTCGTCTGTTTTGTTGTCGGGTTCATTTTTTAGTAGTCTTACTTGTAGAGATTCTTCTTTTTCGGCGGGTTTGAGTAATTCGATATTTATAGTTTGCGAGTTATCAGATTCGGCGTTATTATTTTTTGTAACGATATTCCATCCGCGTACGTTTTCACCGGTAACTTCTGCGATAGTGTAATTTTTTGGAACTTTCAGCCGCAGCATTTCCCATTTGCCTCTGCTGATTTTGAATTTTGGGTTCCATAGAATCCAAGCGGCGTCGTCTTGTAGGTCGAATCTTATGACTGATTCGACTTCGAGACTTCGATCAACTTGACCTTCTGATATTGCGGTTCTCCATCTCCAATTGAAGTTACCGTTAGGTTCGAGAGTTGTTGTGATTTTTTTATTTTCGCCGGAGTTATTTTTACCGGAAGTCCATTTTCTTACGTCGAGGGGATTTCCGGTCAGTAGATCTCCTTCTTCGGATGGAAGAGTAATTTGTACTTTTGAACTTGAAGCAGTTGGCAGAGTACCTTCGGCGATTCGCCATCCGCCTTGTTGTTGAATTTTAACGCGGACTTTGAAAGTAAAAATATGTTCGCCTTTGCCGTTCACGTGGAGAACGAATTGAGAACTTGAAGTTGAAGAAATCGAAGCTGGTTTATTGTTGAGTTTTGGCGATTCGATTACGCTATTTTGGATTTGGAAAGGCAGTAGAGTTCCTTCGTTTTGGTATTGGTAGATATGAATTTTTCCGTTTAGGATTAGTTCGTTTCCGGTTTGCGGCAATTCTTCGGCGACATATTCGGCGGCGGTTATGGCGACAGGTTTGGTCGAGGGGCGTTGTTCGCCGATTCGATTTTTATCGGCAGATTTAATCAAGTTGAGCATATCAAGATGCAAGTCGAGAGGAACGACGACAACGGTTTGGTCGGATTCGGCTAGATTTTCCGGTTTAGGCAATT
Source organism: Planctomycetaceae bacterium (assembly GCA_031283825.1). Classification (GTDB taxonomy): domain Bacteria; phylum Planctomycetota; class Planctomycetia; order Pirellulales; family Thermoguttaceae; genus WRKP01. The sequence goes on from JAITAZ010000251.1 coordinate 6,481, forward strand.
TATTGAGTGTGATATTATCCGGCGAGTAAGGGATAATTACGGCGTCGTTTGGAAGAACGATTTTAGGTTCTTTTTTATCTGTTGATGAATTATCGTCTGCGATTAAGTTTGAAATTGACAATCCGAGTAGGATAATTCCTGTAAGAAAAGTTACGTTAAGATTGATTTTTTGTAACATTTTTTTCTTTCTCCTTTTTTAGGTTTGTTGACCTAAATTGTTTTTTTGAGTGGGGAAGGTTTATTGGTTAAATTGTAATTTGCCCGCGAATAATTTTTG
>JAITAZ010000271.1 GCA_031283825.1 Planctomycetaceae bacterium
CTGTCTGCTCTTGTAACAAGTTGTTGGAGTAGAGTAGGGTCGTCCATAGATTCTTTCATATCTGTCTCTGTAAGACGTAGTACTTGTAAATCTTTATCAGTTTTTTCATTGTAGAGTAAAAGATTAAGAATATTTTTTGCCGATTGCATTTGTAAATTGAGTATCATTTCGATCAATTGTTTATTTTTCCAACGAGTTAAAAAGCCCCATCCTGAACGGCTTGGTTTCATTGAATACGACAAGCGGCTCTCGCCTGTTCCCAAAGATAGTATTCGTAAGTTTTCTAGTGGTTGGTTGAAACGTCGTTTGGCTTCAGCTGCTGCAACTAATATGGGATTGTTTGCCCAAAGTCCGCCATCTGCCAGTAAATAATTTCCAACTTGTTGCGGATCAAAAAAAGCAGGAGCCGAACACGACGCTAATACGGCGTCAGCTACCAATATATCTTTATCTCGTACAAATTCTTCATTGTATTGAGACTTGAAAACGTAAACTGATCCATTAGCAATATCTGTTGCCGGAATAAGCAAAGGGAATTTGTAATCGCCTAACTTTTTATTTCCGAATACATTATTAAGCTCTTTTTCAAGTATATTTGCATTGTATGGACTATAAAGTAGTGATAGCAAATCGCCGATTCCCCACAGCCGAAAAGAAAATTTCTTTTTGAAAACGATTTTACCAATTGTTTTGTATTTGTCGGCAATCTCTTTCGCACTCATTCCGCATACAAGACCAGCAGCAATAATCGAACCAGTGCTTGTTCCGGTAATCATATCGAAATCTGTTGTCCATGAAACTCCATAAGTCTCTTCAATTCTTTTGAGAATATGAGCAGCATAAACTCCTCGAAAACCGCCGCCATCTATAGAAAGGATTTTGAACATAATTATCTCCTTTTTTTGTTATATTAAAAATTTTTTTAGTTTTTAATTTATCTTTGGTCAAGTAGTCATTAAGTTTGTATTTTGTTATTTAACTCGCTAATTCAATCTAAAAAATGCGATTGATATTGTATCGTATAAATTAACAAAATACCAATATATCGAGCAAAAATCTGCTTTTTATTTAAATTTGTGAGAGTATGTTATTACAATTGTGGGAATAATTATCGTTACAAAAAAAATCTTTTAATGTGATCATAATTTTGATTTTTTTAGTAGTATGAGATAATTTTGTTTATTCTTTTTTTGTTATTTCTTTTCTTACTTGCGAGATGTCCCAGATCACGGCGGAGTTTATGCATCGAGCGAGGAGGAAATTATTATCCGGCGAAAAATAAACTTTGACTAATGTGTCTTGAGTTCTAGCCGTAAACAGTTTTTTTCCAGAGACGGTGTCCCAAATACGAACTACATTGTCTTCATTCGACGACGCTATTAAATTACCGTCATTAGAAAAATAAGCGCCGCTTCTCATCAAACGTTTGTATTTAACGTCGTTTAAGATAGTTGTGATTTTTCCTGTTTCAACTTCCCACAGCATTATTTCATACCGCCCGACCAACAAAACATATTTGTCATCCGGCGAAAAACTACAATGCGTAAGCGAAATTGTAGTGTCGTCGAGTATTTGTTTTGTTTTTCCGTTTTCCATATCCCAAATTCGCGCCGACATAATTGGACGAATTATTGTTAAAACTTTTTTACTATCATGCGAAAAATATGCTCGTTCCATTCCATAATCGAAATCATTGAACCAATGACCGGCTAGTTTGTACAAATGTTTTTCTGAGTTTAAATCCCAAATATTAATATTTTTACTGTGTAATCCGCCTTGAACAAGCGACAATTTATCATTCGGAGAAAACGACGCCAATATCGATTGATACTCGTCAACAACAAACTGATACAATTCGCGTCCGGTCGCGACGTCCCAGATTCGTACAGTTTTATCAAAACTTCCAGTCATTATTTTTTTGCCGTCTGAAGATAAACATACAGACGTTAACGGTTGTTTGTGTCCTTTAAGTTCGCGTATTGTTTTTCCGTTTTTTATGTCGCAGATTGTTACGATTCCGGCTTTATTGTTGTCGATAGTATTGAGTAAAAATTTACTATCCGGCGAAAAAATAACGGCGCTATCGTCCAAAAAATTATCAACATTCAATGAATACAATAGCGATCCGTTGTCAACATTCCAAACGCACGCGACGTTATCATGTCCGATGGTCAGGGCGAATTTTCCGTCCGGCGAAAATCGAACAAATATTATCGGATTTGTATGTCCGTTCAATTCATGTAATTTCTTGCCCGATTTAATATCAAAAATAATTGCGACGCCTTCATGACTGCCAAGCAAAAGTTTTGACGAATCCGGCGAAAAACATGAGCATCGTAATTCTTTTGTAGAATCTGAAAATGTACAGATTTTCTTTACGGTCGAATGAATTGAATCAAACGGCATTTGAGAATTCGGATCAATTATTTCAACAGGTGGAGAAGCGTCTTCCGTCCAGTCGTTACAACCTAAAATCGTAAACAAAAACAATAAAACGATAAATCTATACATATAAAGTTATTATGACAATAGTCTGTTGTTGTAAATTTAATCTAGTGAAAAAAATTTTTATAAAAAAATTATATTAGAGCCGTTCTATCAAATACGATTATATTTTTTTAGTTGCCACTGCTTCTAATGCTTCCATCATACAAGTTGTTCGAAATAGCCATAACATAATTTCTACAACGTACAAGGGAGGTTTTTAGAAGTTCCCTATTTATGTTTGGTCAAAAAAACGGAGATAAAATTTGACTCAATAAATTTGCGACATTGTGTCCCTACGGCAAAAAACATTGTGTCCCTACGAGACACTGATTTTTTACAAACATTTTCTACCAACATTGCGTCCCTAACGGGACGCGATTTTTTGAAAAATCGAGTTTTTAGAAATTGCCTTAAATATTACAAAGAGTCTTTTAT
>JAITAZ010000299.1 GCA_031283825.1 Planctomycetaceae bacterium
TCTGGAATATCGTCGGCGAAAAACAAAAGCAGATTATTATTCTCCGGCGACAATATTATAAACGTCTTAATACTCTTCCGAAGAGGATAGACCGCTATGCCGTGTCGAATCATTGAAATGTCTTCGCAACTTTTACATTCAGGTTCAGAATGATAACTTCCGTCCTGCTCGTCGGAATTAGGTAAAAAAATAGATTTAGATTTAATACTATATTGAGTTGACGTCGTAAACATTGCGTCTCCTGTTATGATAATGATTCAAACGATTTATAAACTACTCGTATTTAAAATTTTGAAAATTCCGATCAAACTCGCCGAATTTCATCATACGAATTACGATTATTTGTAACCGTTCACGGTTTTAAAATTCGGAATTTAAAAACTCGTGAGCGGTTACTATTTTTTTAGGCAGCGTCATACGGCTTTTTAAGCTTTCCCATTAGGTAATCCTTCGATGAAAATACCCTCCGATCAGGTTGCCTACCTGATCTGGGAGATCAACCAGATCGATAAATGTCTATGGAATGGTTACAATTTTTTTATTTGTTTTCTTCTTATTCCTAGCGAGTCTGCTGCGAACATGGCGTCAACTATGTCTTTTGGCGTTACTTTAAACGGGTGATTATGAACAAACGAACCTTCGCCTGATACTGCATTGGCGAACTCAAGTAAACGTTCTTTTGTTACGTTTTGCATTTTCATATCTGTCAAAGTTACTGGTAATTCTACGTCAATTTGAAAATCAACAATTTTGTAAATTTCGTCAACGGATAAATCTTGATCCAAGCAAAGCTGAGTAATCAAACCAAATGAAACTTTTTCTCCGTGTAATAAACCATGTGTTTCATGTATTAATGGCAGCGAGTTTGCTATTGCGTGAGCGGTTGCTAGACCTCCGCTTTCCCATCCGACGCCAGATAACAAAATATTTGCTTCGACAACTTTTTCGACTGCTGCTGTTGCAACTTTTTTCTCGACTGCCGCCTTTGCCTCGACGCCGTATTCAAGAATAGTGTCAAAGCATAGTTTTGCCATCGACATTGCCGTTATTGTCTGAACTCCTCCAGTGCATGCAATTGCGCGTTTGGCAAAGCAAGTGGAGGCTTCGGGCCATGTTGCTAGGGCGTCTCCCATTCCGGCAACGAAAAAACGTACTGGTGCTTTTGCGATTACTTCGGTGTCGGCGATAATTACGTCGGGATTAGTTGTCCACATGTCGAAGCCGTCGTATTCGCCGTCGTCGGTGTACCAAACGGTGCAAGCGCTGCTTGGGGCGTCATTTGACGCTACTGTTGGAACGATAATTAACCGCGATTTTGAAAATGCCGCCGCGCCTTTTGCGGTATCGATTGCTTTACCGCCGCCAATGCCAACAACGACGTCGCAACCTTCCGACTGAATGAACTCTGACAACTCTCGTGCCGCCTGCTTGGTCGATTCGCCTTTAAATATTGCATCGCGATATGAAAGACCGCTCGACTGAAACGACTCCAATATGCTGACACCATAAGCATCCTTCAGAAATTGTTCCCAAAGAATAAAAGGTTTTTTACCATAAGGTAAAACATATTTGCCAAGTTCGCTAAGAATACCTTTGCCTTGACAATACTTGCCGGGTAACCAAATTACATTTGCCATAATAATTTTATCCTTTCTGTTTTTTTAAATACGACTGGGAATTTCTAAAAACTCGTTTTTTATTAACCACAGAGAACGCAGAGTTCACAGAGAGAATATTTTTAAAACATTAAATTTTGATTTAAATCCATAATTTTTATTTTAATAAATTTAAATTATGTTTTGATTCGAATTAAAATTTTCTCTCTGTGTTCTCTGTGTTCTCTGTGGTTTAAAATTAATTATTTAGAGATTCCTGACTGATTAATTTTATTTTCCGCAATAATCGATAGTTCTTGCGATTTCGCTTTTTAATTCTGTTCGATGAATTACTCGATCTATGTAACCGTGTTCTAATAGAAATTCGCTTGTTTGAAATCCTTTTGGCAATTCTATTCTTAGAGTTGCTTTTATTGTTCTTGGACCTGCGAATCCGATTAGGGCTTTTGGTTCTGCGAAAATTAAATCTCCTAATGACGCGAAACTTGCCGCGACGCCTCCCATTGTTGGATTTGTCAACACGGAGATAAACAAGCCGCCGGACTTATGAAATCTTGCTAGTGCGGCGGACACTTTTGCCATTTGCATTAATGATAAAATTCCTTCGTGCATTCTTGCGCCTCCTCCGCTGCCGGAGATTATTATTAATGGTAATTTCTCGTCTGTTGCGCGTTCTGCTGTTCGTGTTAATTTCTCACCTACTACGGATCCCATGCTGCCCATGATAAAACGTGAATCTGTTACACCGAATGCGATTCGACGTGCGCGAACTCTGCCGACGCCGACTACTGCTGCTTCGTCGAGTCCGGTCAATGCTTGATCTTCGCGGATGCGGTCGGGGTAAGGTTTACGGTCAATGAATTTAAGGGGGTCGCAGGAGATCAATTCGGAAAACCATTCTTCGAATGTTCCTTCGTCAAAAACCTGACTGATACGTTGACGTGCTGAAACGTACCAATGACAATCGCATTCTGGGCAAATATTCATTCGGCGTTCTGCTTCTTTCCTAAATATCGTCGCATGGCAACCCGGACAACGAACCCAAAGTCCTTCTGGAACTCCGCGTTTACGATATGGCAACATATCAGCCGAATTATTTTCAATTAAATCAGACATCTCCTTTTGATTTAAACTATTTTGATTTTAATTAAATTAGATTTTTTAATCGCGAAAAGTATATCATGCTTTAAATTTTCAACAAGCTGTTGGTTTGTATTGAGTCATTAATCCCAGATTTAAGTTAGTGTGTCCCCAGTGTCCCCCCAAAAAAATAATATGGTTTTTTAAAAAAGCCAAAGCTAATTTTTGGGGGGACTTGGGGGACAGTGGGGACGTTGGGGACATTGGGGACGTTCTTGTTTGAAATCAGTGATTAATGACTCATGTTACGCGCTTGTTGCCTCAGATCTGTGGTTGAGTCCTTAATCCCAGATTTAAGTTAGTGTGTCCCCAACGTCCCCAAAGTCCCCCAATGTCCCCAATGTCCCCCCAAAAAAATAATCTTTAAAAATTCCCCGCATTTGTGTTGAATTTGTAGTTGTTATAATTATTACAATTGTTACAGGTATCTTGAGGTGTTCTGGATATGCGGGTTGGATT
>JAITAZ010000566.1 GCA_031283825.1 Planctomycetaceae bacterium
AAAGTCCCGCAGGGACGACACTATGAATTATTATGAATTATTGTAACGATAAATCAATTTCATAGTGTCGCCCCATGCGGGGCTTGACTCGCGTGCGATTCCAAACCGTAGGTTACGCTTCGCTACACCTACGGTTATGCACTTGTCGTCCCTGCGGGACTAATAAAAAATAATTCCACTGATATATTACAAATTTTCTCTGTGTTCTCTGTGGTTTAAAATTAATTTTTAGAGATTCCCGTAATTTATTTTTCCTTTATATTTTCCGTATTTATCGTGTTTACCTTACAAATCACCTTCGATGAATAATGATTTTATATCAATTGTTTTTATGTCGGAGCCGCGTTTTTCGGCGGTGGGAAGTTTTATTTTGTCTGAGCTGGTAGGTCTTGATAACCTTCTGCCGGCGGCTCGATATGTTTTTAACTCGTGCGGATGAGATTGATTCAACGAAATATTATTTTCGTCTGTTGAGAAATTATTATCGTTTCGATTGTTTTCCGACAAATTTTCGCTTTGATATTGTAAATTCTGAACTTCGCGGGTGAGCGTTTTTTGGAAGTCTGATAATTGAATAAACAATTCTTTATAACTTGGAATTGCAGATTGAATCTCTGTTTCTACGACGTTTGCCGTTTGATCGATTTTTTCTCCGGCGCGTTTTGTCAATTCAGCGGCGTCTATAACTTTTCGACCTGCGTCTTCGGCTTGTTCTGCAACAAATTCAATTTTGTCTGCCGCCTGCGTTATGCGTTTAACGGCGTCAACAATTCGACTCTCAACCTCTGCCAACGAATCCGGCAAACTCGACGGATTATTTTGAAACTTACGCGTCGAACGATAAATTTCATCAAGCGTAATCGTTGAACGTTTGACTTGAACTGTCTCGTCAAAATTCTCGTTAAAACTAGTTTGACCCATTGTACGATTGACAAACGAAGACAAAACTATCAACGATTTCGGATCGCTTTGTTTTAATTCAGCGTCTCCATTTTTCGCCGCAAATTCACTGTAAGCAACGCCGAATCCGCGATCAGAATTGTTATATTCATTGACCCAATTGAGCATTATTCCGCCATGACAAATTACGACTTCCGATTTTTTTACGTCTGAATTTTCTACGTCGTAATTTTGTTCTTCTTTTTGCGCGTCGTTGTCGTCAAGTTTATTTTCAAACGTCAACGCCGCCAATTCGCCGACTTCTTGATTGCCTAAATAACGACTATTCTGATCGCTTTCGTCGTCAATAATTTCGTCGTCAATGATTTCGTCGTATAAAATATTTGAATTTGTCCAGATTGAAATTATTTTTGCGTTATCGGTTTCGTTATCGTCGTAATCGTCGTTGAATTCGTTATCGATGTTTTGGTTTTGGTCGAAATTTGTAATTGTTTGAGAGTCGTGCGGATCAAAATTATTGTCTTGGTAATCGACGCTCTCATTTGAGATATGCAGCTGATGAATTTTTGTAACGTTAATTTGTCGATCAATTTCAGACTCGACTTTGGGTTCGATTTTGACTTCGACTTCGGCTTCGATTTTGGTTTCGGTTTCGGTTTCGATAGTAGTTTTATTCTCGTCGTCAATTTTGTTTGATTTATTTACGTAACTCGGCACTCCGCCGGTTTGATAAACGTAAATCGGTTCTTTGCGTACAAACTGATGACGACCGCTTAATACCTCAACTCCGTATTTTTCAAGACTTTCGCGATTCATTTCCAATTCCTCCGAATCAATATCAATATTCGTTTCGATATTGGGATTTATTTCATCGATTGATATTGATGAAATTTCTACAGTGTTGTTATTTATTTTTTCTACGATTTGTTCGTGCTTTTCTGTAACGAAAATTTTCGACGAAATGTTGATGCGTCTTGCTGAAAAATTACCAAAACACGAATGCGCGATTTTACTGCGCCAAACCGTGAAACTTAAATTTATCGATTGTACTTTATCGGCGACTCGGCATTCTTCGCGTTGTTCTGACAATTCCGTTGAGTCGTTATTATTTTTTCGCGTTTGTTTATATTTTTTGTAACAATAAAACGATTTGCAAACTGCGTGTAAATTTTCCGCGTTATTTTCTGAATTTTCAGCGTTTGGCGGCAAGCAGTTGACGACAAATTTCCGCTCGCCTTTTCGACGCACGGGTTGTAAAATTTTTGACGCGAATAATTGATGTTGAACGGGTCGTAATAATGAACTTGGTTTACGTTGTATCGTCGATGTTAAAGGTTTGGTTGAAACGTTTATTTGATCGGAGGAATCGATTGTTGCGGTGCTTAATTCGAAGCTGATCAATTGTTCGACTAATTCGTCGTCGATTTCGTCTGACACGTTGTTTTCGGTTTTTGTTTCCGAGTCGACGTTTGATTCTGATTCAATTTCAGAATCGTTTAAGTTATTACGGTTTATATTATTGTGGATGCCGAATTCGTTTTCTACAATTTGTTTATTTTCGTTGTTGTCGAATTTTTTTAATTCGTTTAAGTCGTCTTCAGGGTATGGCGGTTTATAGACTCGGTATGCGGGTTGAGATTTATGTTCAATTGATTCGTCTGCAAATTTAGAGTCTTCATCGAGCGAGCCGTATTCGACGTGCGAGCTGATTTCTTTTAGGCGTAGCGTATTTTTTTTTCGTGCGATAATTTCATCGTAATTTTCTTTTTTATTTTTTTCGATTTTGTTTGAAATTTTGTTTAATGAATCGACGTCAACGTTAATTTGTTGTAAATTTCCCCATGCTGTAAATATTAGAATTTCGTCTATATTTGCGAGTGCTTGTTGAGCGGCGAGTTGCATTGCCGCGTCGCAGAGTTGATTTATTTGGCGTGGCGAGCCGTTTGTGAGTCGAAATATTTCATCTTTTGCGGCGTCTGTAAAAATAGATTCTAAATTTTTATTGTGGGGCAAATCGATTCGTAGTTCGTCGATTTTTTCTGTATTATTGATTCGATCAATGTTGGTTGAATTTGCAGATTGATTTGAGGATAGATTTTTGTTTTGTTTTGATTTATTTTTTTCGTTGATTCTTGAGAGATTTGTTTGCCAAGCGATGTATTGAAAAGTTTCGGTTCGGGAGAGTGAATCGAGGTATATTCTGGTTGTAACGCGTTGGTTGAAAGTGTCGAATTGCGGCGTGGTTAATTTTTCTTCCCATTCGCAAGTTCCAGATAGGACGACTCTGAAAATAGTCGAGGAGCCGTTATCGTTATTTAGTAGTAATCTTATTTCGTCGAGAGGAGTGGGGTCGAGGAATTGAGATTCGTCGATTAGGAGTAATATTCCGTTTGAGGTTTGATTTTTTGAGTAATCGGTTAAGTTTAGTCGTAGTTCGGTTTCGTCTGCGCCGGAGTATGGCAGATGTAATTCGTGTAATATGTTTTGAAGTAGAGCTTTCGCGTTATTGATTCGCCCGCTTGTGAGTGAGACGACGTCGAAATCGAATTCGAGCGATTTCCGTAGAATTCGGAGTAATAGCGATTTCCCGACACCGCTTTGTCCAAAAACGAGAGAGATTCCTTCACCTCGTCTGACAGTGCGTTCGATTAGCAGTCGAGCTTCTTCCATTTGGTTAGTTGGAAAGTAGGACTCTGCGTCTGGCACGGTGAGAAATGGTCGTCTTTTTAATCCGAAAAATGTTTCGTACATGAGATTATATACAAATCGTACTATTTGATTTTCGACAATGCAGGACAATTTGTTAAAAGCCTACATTATGTAGTTTGTCATGTGAATTTAAATAAAATTTAGTTGTTATAGTTTTATTTTAATGTTGTTTGCTATTGTGATTTGCTTATTGGTCTTGGGTTGAGAAATTGTAATTTATAATTTATCAATTTAATAAACGTAGTATGAGTCGTATATAAATTTGCAGACTATTTACAATAGAGCTATCGGCATTTTTATAACTCTTACTCAAATCTGTTTCAATCGTAACGATTTTTGAAACAGAACAATATAAATTGACTTGGTAAAAAAGATAAAGATTAACGATTAGATC
>JAITAZ010000568.1 GCA_031283825.1 Planctomycetaceae bacterium
AAACCTAATTCGTCCATTTTTTCTATCATTGCTTTCGCTCTTTGAGCGGCTTCGACTTTTCCTTGCGGCAACTTCGCGAGCGCTGAAACTCTCGCCGCAACAAATAACATCGCCGAACCATTTTTACACGTCGCCACACACGCGCCGCAACCAATACACGCCGAAGCGTCCATTGACTCGTCGGCGTCATCTTTAGCAATTGGGATCGCGTTGCCGTCTGGAACTCCGCCGGTATTGACCGAAATGAATCCGCCCGCTTGCAATATCTGGTCGAAAGCATGACGATTCACAACCAAGTCTTTAATAACCGGAAACGCCGCAGAACGCCAAGGCTCAACCGTTATCGTTTCGCCGTCGGTAAACTTTCGCATGTGCAATTGACACGTCGTTATATCTTCATCAGGTCCGTGCGCTCTGCCGTTAATGTATAACGAACACATGCCGCAAATTCCTTCACGGCAATCGTGATCGAAAGCCACCGGTTCTTGACCTCTGCTGATTAAATTGTTATTCAAAATATCCAACATCTCAAGAAACGAAGTATCGGGCGAAATATTATCTATATCGTAGGTTTCAAATTGTCCTTTAGCTTTCGGATTTTTTTGACGCCATATTTTAAGTTTAAATTTCATTTTTTGTTACAATAATTAAATTTCGAGTTAGTCTTTATAGTTTCTGGTTGAAACTTTAACTGTTTCGTAAACTAGCGGTTCTTTGTGTAGTATTGGAGTTTTCTCTTCGCCTTGATATTCCCATGCGGAGACGTACATATAATTTTCGTCGTCTCTTTTTGTTTCTCCGTCTTCGGTTTGCATTTCTTCTCTAAAGTGTCCTCCGCATGATTCTTTTCGATTTAGAGCGTCGAGTGCCATGAGTTTTCCTATTTCTAGAAAATCTGACAGTCGAATCGCTTTTTCTAATTCTTGATTGAACTCTGCATTATCGCCCGACACTAATACGTCTGACCAAAATTCTTTTCGCACGTCTTCGATTTGGTCGAGGGCTTTTTTCAAACCGTTTTCGTTTCGTGCCATTCCGACGTATTCCCACATTATGCGTCCTAATTTTTTGTGAATAACGTCAACGGGTTGTTTTCCTTTGATATTGAAAATTTTGTTGATTTTTTCTTTAACTTGTTTTTCAGCTTCGTTGAATGCTTCGTGATTGACGTCCGTTTTTGGCGTTTGAATTTCGTGCGACAAATAATCACCGATAGTGTACGGCAGAACGAAATATCCGTCCGCCAGACCTTGCATCAACGCCGACGCGCCTAAACGATTTCCGCCGTGATCGCTAAAATTAGCCTCTCCGATTGCGTAAAGTCCCGGAATAGTTGTCATCAAATTGTAATCGACCCATATTCCGCCCATCATGTAATGTATTGCCGGATAAATTTGCATCGGTTCTTTGTACGGATTAACGTCGGTAATTTTTTCGTACATTTGAAAAAGATTACCATAACGCTCGGCAATAACTTTTTGACCTGATCGCTCGATTGCATTTGAGAAATCCAGAAAGACAGCAAGTCCGGTTTCGTTGACTCCGAATCCGGCGTCGCATCGTTCTTTTGCCGCTCTTGACGCTACGTCACGCGGCACAAGATTTCCAAACGCCGGATAACGACGCTCAAGATAATAATCGCGATCCGATTCAGGAATTTGCGACGGTTTTAATTGTTTCTTGCGTAACTTTTCAACGTCTTCGAGTTTTTTCGGCGTCCAGATTCTTCCGTCGTTTCGCAACGATTCTGACATCAGCGTAAGTTTCGATTGTTGCTCGCCGTGAACGGGAATACATGTCGGATGAATTTGTGCAAAACACGGATTCGCAAAAAACGCACCGCGTTTATAACATTGAATTATTGCCGAACCGTTGCTGTTCATCGCGTTGGTTGAAAGGAAAAAAACGTTGCCGTAGCCGCCGCTCGCAATAACAACCGCATGAGCGCCATGACGTTCAATTTCGCCGGTTTCTAAATTTCGTACAATAATTCCTTTTGCTTTGCCGTCGATCATTACCAAGTCTAGCATTTCATGCCGATTGTATGATTTAACGTTTCCCGCCGTAATTTGACGATTAAGAGCGGCGTATGCGCCAAGTAATAATTGTTGTCCAGTTTGACCGCGTGCGTAAAATGTCCGCGAGACTTGTGCGCCGCCGAATGAACGATTTGCCAACAATCCGCCGTATTCGCGGGCAAATGGAACGCCTTGAGCTACGCATTGATCAATAATTAACGGACTAACTTCTGCCAAGCGATAAACGTTAGCTTCGCGGGAGCGGTAATCTCCGCCTTTGATCGTGTCGTAAAATAGACGGAAAACGGAATCGTTATCGTTTTGATAATTTTTAGCGGCGTTGATTCCGCCTTGTGCAGCGATAGAATGCGCGCGTCGCGGACTATCGGATATGCAAAATACTTTCACGTTATAGCCCAACTCGCCAAGCGAAGCCGCCGCCGACGCGCCGCCTAAACCTGTGCCAATAACTATAATCTCCAGCTTACGTTTATTCGCCGGACTTACTACTTTGATATTGGCTTTATGACGAGTCCACTTTTCTGACAAAACGCCGTCAGGTATTTTCGATTGTAATTTAGTTTCAGACATTATTATTTATATGAAAAATTTTAAATTCGGAATTGTGATTATTCTGTAGAATTTATTTTTAAGGGACAGTAAGGATAGTAGGTACATTAAGGATATTTTGGTTTAACTCTAACTGAAAAAACTCAAGGGCGACATCTTTTGAGTCTTTAATTTCCAATCTCAAACGACGACGTTCCTCGTGTCTCTATCGTCTCTAGTTTCTCTTTTGTTCCTTAAAAAAATCGCAACGGAACAGTTACAACTTTTTACTGAACAATTTCTATTTCTACATTTACTTAGTCGGCTCTACAAGTTAAAGATTGACATTGCTACTTGTTTTATACAACTGCAATTTGAGCTTAAATAAAAATAAACTGGAATTGAAATGAAAGCCGCTGTAACGGCGATTGCGTATAATTTTGCGATTAGTTGAAGACGCGGAATCCATTTTGAGTTATTTAATCCGATTGATTGAAACGCGCTCCAGAATCCGTGCGAGATATGGAAGTATAAAGCGATTATCCACGCGATGTATAAAACGCAGTAGTACCATTTGCTGAATAAATTGATCAGTAAATCGTAAGCGATTTCGCCTTCGTTTCCGAGCAGGTGTTGTAACTGCATTTTTGACCAAAAGTGAAGAAAATGTAAACCGAGAAAACCAAACACAATTACGCCCAGAACAAACATATTCTTCGACGCCCATGACGACGCCTCTGCTTTATTCGGAACTAAGTATTTCACCGGACGCGCCGTTTGATTCTTTAACGTTACAATAATTGAACAGATTATATGAACGACAAATCCCGCCGCCAAAACCGGTACCATTATTTGTATGAATATATTTGTATCCATAAATTCGCACGCTTGACCGTAAAGTTCTTTGGAATACAACGCCGTCAAATTTATCGATACGTGTACGACAAGAAATATCACTAAAAACAAACCGCTCAAGCTCATTATTAGTTTCTTGCCGATTGATGAAAACAAAAAGTCTATCATATTTTTTCTATTTATAATTTTAGAACGTCCTGAAGTAAAACGCTCTAATTTTTAACTGATTTGTAATTTTTCAGTAATTATTCAGCAAAGTATTTTTAGGAACGTTAATTATTGAAAAGACTCAAGAGCAACGCTTTTGATTTTTAATTCTCGATTTAAAACAATGACGTCCTTTACAAAAAAACTACGTTTGAATAATTACGTTTTTAATTTTTATGTTTTGCCATAGACATTGGGTCTAGTGCATTTTTTAGGTCATCTTGATTTATTATATTTTTTTCGATGCAGATTTCGCGGACTGTTTTACCGGTTTTGAATGCTTCTTTTGCGATAGCGGCGGCTTTTTCGTAACCGATATAAGGATTTAATCCGGTTGCCATTGCGAGACTTCTTTCGATTGTGTCGTTGCATATTGATTCGTTTGCTTCCATTTTTTCCAGTGCTTTTTCGGCGAACAGATTTGTTGCGGCGGCGAGTATTCTTATTGATTCGATGATTGTATCAGCGAGGACTGGCATCATTATGTTGAGTTGAAATTGACCTCCTGTTGCGGCGGCGATTGTTATGGTTTGATCGTTTCCTGCGACTCTTGCGGCGACTTGCATTAGACTTTCGCACAAAACCGGATTAACTTTTCCCGGCATGATTGAGCTTCCCGGTTGTAGGTCTGGTAGAACGATTTCGTAGTAGCCGCATCGAGGTCCGCTTGACAAGAAACGAATATTGTTAGCGACATTCATTAACGTAACGGAAATTGATTTAATCAAAGCGTGAGCCGCGACAATTCCGTCTCTTTGGGCGTTTGCTTCGAAGTGATCTTTTGCTTCGACGAAAGGAATAGAGGTCAAGTCGGCGAGAGTTTTAGCGACAAGTTTTCCGAATTCGGGGTGTGTATTTAGACCGGAGCCGACAGCGGTTCCTCCGGCGGGCAGTTCTAAAATTTGTTCTAAAGCTGATTGAGCGCGTTCTTTTGCCAGTTCGACTTGACGAGCGAAACTTCCGAATTCTTGACCGAGTGTCATTGGGACGGCGTCGGCTAGGTGTGTTCGTCCGATTTTCAAAATATCTTTCCAGAGTTGTGATTTTTGAGACAGAATTTTTTGGCAAGATTCGAGAGAGGGAATCAGTGTATTTTTGATCAATATTGCGACGGCGACGTGAATAGCGGTTGGAAATATATCGTTTGTGCTTTGACCGAGATTAACGTGATCGTTTGGGTGAATTTGTTTTTTTGGGTTGAATCTATCACCTCCGCGTAATTCGATGGCGCGATTTGCGATAACTTCGTTAGCGTTCATATTGCTTGAGGTTCCGCTTCCGGTTTGGTAAACGTCGATAGGAAATTCTGTGTCGAGTTTTCCGTTAGCGACTTCGTCAGCTGCTGAGATAATTGCGTTGACGTCATTTGAGGACAGTGGAGTGGCGCATTTATCGAACTTACCGAGTTGTAGGTTGACTTGGGCGGCAACTTTTTTGACTAGTCCGAGAGCGTGAATTAGGTCTGTAGAGATTCTTTTTCCTGATATTGGAAAGTTATCTACGGCGCGTTGTGTTTGTGAGCCGAAATAGGCGTCGTGTGGGATAGCAACGTCTCCCATTGTATCGTGTTCGATACGCACATTAACCTCGCTTTCTATTATAATAATTTTTGTAACAAAAATTACTGACGTTTTGATGCGGAATGTCTCCGTTGATCAATTATATTAACCAAGAAGCAAGCGAAGTATGAAACTCTTATCGTTTTACTTTTGGGTACGCAGTAATTTTTGCATTCTTTTTTAGACAGGTAACAGAGATAGAATTTTTGTAATTGTTCGCATTTGAAATTTCGTAAT
>JAITAZ010000608.1 GCA_031283825.1 Planctomycetaceae bacterium
CATACGGTTAATAAAGTGTCGTCCCTAGCGGGACTGAAGAATCTACGATTCAACGAAAATACAATGCTGTTACAATTATTCCACTGATATATTACAATTATTTTTAATCAAATCAATTATCGGTGTTAATCTGCTTTATCGTCGGCTACCGCCGATGCAACCTTTCGGCGAAAGGTCGCCTACCTGATCGGCGGTCGTTTATATACTGAATATACTTTGAACAGGGACAAATGGGACGTCGTTGTCGGAAATCGGAGATTAACGACTCCAAAGATATTAATCTTGAGTCTCTTCAAACAGATTTTAAACCAATGATGGTGAGACTCAACAGATAAAACTAATATTTTCGCTGAAATATTAACCAAAAACATAATTCCGAATTCCGAATTCCGAATTCCGAATTTAACTAACATTTGCCATGTTGAACATTGGCAGCATTAAAGCTAGAACGAAAAATAAAACAACTACGCCTAATAAAATTATCATCACTGGTTCAATAAATCTCACTGCTAAATCTAACAATCTCCAATTTCGTTTCTCCAACGAATTCGACGCTGCTATTAAAACCGTATCCAACGTGTTTGACTCCTCTGCAATCGCAATTATCTCTGTTAACGACTTCGGAAAACATCCCGATTCCGCCAACGGCGCAGCTAATCTCGCACCACTGCTAATTTTTTCCGACGCCTTCTGAATCGCATTCAACAATACCTTATTCCCAATAGCATCGCCCGCAATGTCAAGCGACTTAACAATCGGCACGCCATTTTTCAACAACGTCCCAAGTATCCGGCAAAATCTAGCTATCGCAAAACCCTCGTAAACTTTGCCCGCAACCGGAACTCTTAATTTAAAACCATCCACAATCAATTGCCCTCGCTCCGTTGCAGACCAATATCGATACCAAATAAATCCAATAAAACAAATCGGCGCCATCACCGCTAAAATATATTTCATCTGCTTGGAAGAAAATAAAAGCCACTCCGTAATCTGAGGCAAATCGCCGCGACTACGTAAATCATTGAAAATCACGTCAAAATTCGGAACAATAAAAACCATTATCACAAACACAATCACAACCAAAAACGCAAATAAAAGCGCCGGATAAACAATCGCGCCAATAATTCGACCACGTAAATCGTCCTGCGCCTCCGTATGCTCCGCAACATGCGTCAACGACTCCTCCAGAAATCCTCCCTCGCTACCCGCTCGAACCATCTGAACGCCCATTTCGCCAAACACAATCTCATAACGACTCATCGCCTCCGAAAGCGTATCACCAGACTCAACACGACGATACACGTTGTCCAGAACAAACTTGAAATTTACATTAGACGTCTGGTCATGCAGAATCTTCAAAGACCTCAACAACGGAACTCCACCCCGCAAAAGATCTGATAACTGAGAATAAAACGTCGCCAAAAGCTCGCCCTTGACACGCCGGACTTTCCCCGTTACCACCTGAGCCATCACCGGCGAAATCGAAGTCGGAAATAACCCGCCCGCCGAAAGCGCAGCCAACGCCTCAGATTCATTCGCCGCATCAAAAATACCCTCCACTTTCACGCCCAACTCATTACGAGCAATATATCGATACTCCGGCATACTAATTGCACCTCGCTAAATCAAAAAATTTGTAATCGTAAATAAATAGTAATTTATCAGGGAATATTATATCTTCTGTGTCTATTTTGATAATTTCTGCCATGTGATAAATCCTGCGATCAATCCTACGATTACTCCGATTGAACCATCGACGATAAGTTGTAGCATTGTATTTTTAGCTAACGGCGGGATATTTGTTGTAACTAGCGTTACGCAGATTATCATTACTGTAAAATTGAAAACGACAAGAGTTGTTTGTAATCGTTTTCTTTTGTCGTCGTCTGAGATCGGCGTTGACATTTCCTCTTTTACGTTTTTTTGCACGTTTGCTTTTGGCGTTGTTTTTTGCGATGTTACAGCAGAACTTGTGCCGTCGTTTTTTCTTATTAGTTGTGCGGCGTTTCGCGGATAATATTTTGCGATTGCGGGCATTATTTCCGCCGGAGTGCAGATCGTGCTGCGTACTGGGACTTCAAAAATCATGCGAAGTTCTTCCTCGACATCTGGATTAACCGGTTTCGGCGACGCCAATAAAAGTTGTCCGCGATCAATCATAAGAGGAACAAACGAATGATGCCTTGCAGTATTCGGATTTATTTGAACTGTTAATTCTTCATCAACTCCGATTTCTTCAATACTTACAAACGGCAAACCGATTGACTCGGCGTATGCGAGCATTACAGTTTCTTGTTTTCCTAATTTTTGTTGTAGGACGGCTTCTTGCAAGTCGATTCCGATAGAGTCTGCGTAGCTTTTAACTTGTTTCATTCTATCCGGCGGAACGATTTGAGTTGTAACTAGAATTTCTTCTAAAGAGCGTCGAGCTTTTGCCGCGCCGACTTTACGTCCGAGTGAAATATCGTACTCAAGTTTGCGCGCCGAGTCTGTCAGACAGAGCATTGCTTTGGCGAGTTCGTTGAGCAACTTTTGCGATTCCATTATGTAATCGCCGGAAGCAAATTTACGCACGTGAGCATTTAAAACTCGATAATTATGACGAATTTTGTCAGTGTTATCTTCAAAACGCGCTAATTTCAAAAGTTGATAAAAATCAACCGGACGGTTCGACGCCTCTATTTTTAACCAATCGCGATAAACATCAATCGGAACTTTTGCCATTTATAATTCTCCTGATTTCAAATCTTATTAAGGAATATCATATTATTCGATTTTTTTGTCTCTTAAAAATCACTACAGGGAATCTCTAAAATTAATTTTAAACCACAGAGGACACCGAGAACACAGAGAAAATTTTAATTTGAATCAAAACATAATTTAAATTTTTAAAGTAAAAAAATTATGGATTTAAATCAAAATTTAATTTAATTTTTAAAAAATATGCTCTCTGTGAACTCTGTGTTCTCTGTGGTTAATAAAAAAACGAGTTTTTAGAAGTTCCCTACAGAATATTTATGATTTATTTTTTGGTTCGTCAACTGGTTTTGTTTCTGATTTTTCGGTTGGTTCTTTTTTTGGTTCGTCAATTGGTTTTGTTTCTGATTTTTCGGCTGGTTCTTTTTTTGGTTCGTCAATTGATTTTGTTTCTGATTTTTCGGTTGGTTCTTTTTTTGGTTCGTCAATTGGTTTTGTTTCTGATTTTTCGGTTGGTTCTTTTTTTGGAATTTCTGTTGATTGTTGCGAAGTATTATCTTTGAAGAACTCATCATCTAGCAGAGGGTTTGAGTTTGGTATTAGCGGAGCGTTTTTATCTATTTCGATTTTTTTGAAATCGTCTGGATTTGGCGTTAATTCGGCGGCGGCGGTTGCGTATCTGTCGTAGAATTTTTTTGTATCTGTGCGATTTAGCAAGTTTAATTGTGTTTCGGCGATTTTTGCTTCATATTCTCCTTGCCATAGTTCAGTGATTTTTTTGTATTCTACGATTGCCGAATCTAGATCGTTTGAACCTGCGCGAACTCCTGCCATTGCTTCGTGAACTTGCGCGATTCCGAGTGCAGCTTGTCGTTTGAATTTAGCGTTTGCTTTTCTGCCGTCTCTGACATTTTGAAACATTGCGAGAGCTTTTTCGAGGTCTTTTGTTGCCTGAGATTTATCAGTAAAGCCGGTATTGCAAGCCTCTGCTAGTAATAATTGTCCGGCAGTAATTGCCGATTGATATTCGAAGAAGCCGTCTTTAACTTTTGTAAATTCTTCTAGCGGTTTAATCGGGTCTGGCGAGACGAGTATTTTGAAATATTGTTCCCACGCTGACGCCTTGACGTCGGCGTTAGAACGAGAAAGAAAAAATAATACAATCAATATTGCAATCACGAAAAATACAAGACCTCCAAGAATCTTGCGATTGGGATATATCCAATCTTCGTATTGATTGACAAGAAAATTTTTCAAATCGTTTTGATTTTTATCGCTCATTTTTGAGTTTGTAGTTAAATTGTTAAGTTACGTTTCCAAGCGTT
>JAITAZ010000612.1 GCA_031283825.1 Planctomycetaceae bacterium
ATTCCGAATTTAAAAAAATCCCTGTGCTTGTAATGTCATGGAACATGGTTATAATTCTGAACCGTTTGAGATTTAATTTTAGTTTGGGATTATTAGTTTCCTTAAAATTAAACTGCTCGTGCTTGAAATTTTGTTTAGAATCGCCGGTTTCCGGTTGTTTAGAGTTTAAGAAGTTTATCGATTATTTGGAGTAAAAAAATGTCCATTGTTTCAGAATTGTTTTTCTATATTTGTTCACAAGATTTGACTACTATATTGACCTATTCGGGTCTTGCGATATTACCGATTGCCGGTGCGGTAGTCGGCGGCAATAATTCCGGCGGTTGTTCTTGTTCGGATTGCGCGGGCGACCATAACGCCGAACCGCGAGATATCGAACCGCTCAAAAAAGAAGCCGCCGAATTAGAAAATTTGCCGGCGCGTTCAATTGAACAAAGCGAAAAATTAGCCGATATCTACGCCGAACTCGCAACTATCGCTTACGACGAAGGTGAACATATCGACACAATAATCATGTTGCTCGACCGCGCGGAAAAAACTTTGAAAAACACACTCGCACAAGGCGAAGACGCCGAAATCAGACGCAAATTAAGCAACATTTACACGCAACGCGCCATAATTTATAACGATTTCGACGACCTCGATTCCGCTATCGATTCTTACAGCGCAGCTTTCGCGGCACTCAAACCGCTAGACGATTCTGGAGACGGCGAAGCTAAATACGATCTCGCCGGAATACAACTTAATCGCGGAGTTCTATCTCACGAAAAAGGCGATTTCGCCAATGCCAAAACTGATTTCGACGAATCGTTTCTTGCGTTTCGCGCTGTCGAAAAAATAAGCGATCTGGACACGCGATATTTCATGGCGAAAGTAAGTATCGCGCAAGGCACGCTTTTTAGAGATATGGACGAATCGCTCGAAAAAGTCGTTGACGCTTATAATCGGGCAATGAGATTGCTAGTTGAGTTGATCGATATCGGTCAAATGGAACATGAACGCGAACTGGCAAACGTGTTGCTAGATCGATGCACGGCAACTTACGAATCATACAGAGACGGAGAATTCGAAACTGAAACGGAGAAAGCAAATAAAATCAACGACATTCTAATCGATGTCGGACGCGGAATCGAAATACTTGAACGAATCGTTAAAACCGACCCGCAATTCGAAAGCCGAATCGACTTGTTCAACGCTGTCGCAACAGAAGGGTCGATACTTCTTGATATGGATAAATTCGAAGAAGCAATAAACGCTTTCAACCGAATAATAAAAGAATTTGAAGATTTCTCAAAAGTTGACGATCCCACGTTGTTGTTGCATTTTATCTCAGCGTTGGAAAATCGATCCGTGTGTTTTGCAAGAACTGGAATTTTCGACAAAGCACTCGTTGACGCTACTGAATGTATAAAATTAGCAGAAAAAATTAAAAATATCGCACAAGAACTAAACGACGACGAAGAAGAATCTGACTTTCTACTACATACTGTTACTTTCTACGCAAATCGCGCAAACATCTACAAAGCTATCGGAAAAAAAGAAGAAGCCATCAAAGATTATGAAAGCGGATACCAAATAATAGAGAAACTCAAAAAATCTTTCGGAAACGATTTAGACGACATCGCAGAAATTTTTAATGACATAAAAAATCAAATTGACGCACTGTAATTAAAAAAAGACATTTAAACTATTCTCACTTTAAATTTCGGTATCGTCGCGGCTTACCTTCGGAAAACAGGCTTTCACGCCTTCAATGTCGCTGAAATTTATAAATTGCAAACAAGACATATTTCTATGAATGTTATTATTTCGGTTAATCCTAAAGCTGGTCGTAGGTCTTCGTTTTTGCGGGCGGAGGAATTGCTGGGGCGACTCAATGCAAAGGGATTTCAAACAGAATTGCTGACAAATCTTGATGAAGTTGCGTCGAAAGCGAATCAACTTTTTCTTGAAAATCGTTTGAGAGCTTTGGTCGGAGTTGGAGGAGACGGAACGGCGGCGACTCTCGTAAATCTCACGGAAAAAGGGACTCCGATAACGCTTTTATCTGCCGGAACGGCTAATCTGATTTCTAAACATTTTCGACTCGGAAACACGCCCGCTAAACTTGCGGACATTATCGAAAACGGAAAACTAATTACTCTCGACGCGGGAAAAGTTACGTTAAAAAACGCAGACGAAAATAAAAACGAGCGGCTCTTTCTTGTGATGATGAGTTGCGGATTCGACGCGGATATTGTAAACGGCGTGCATTCGCGGCGTGAAGAACGATTTCATGCGGGTCATAAAAAGGGCGCGCATATTTCGTATTTATCGTACATAAAACCGATTTTGAATTCGATTCTGAAATATCGTTACGATAATATAAAAGTCGAACAATTGATCGGCGGCGATTATGTTACGGTTGATGAAAAATCCAAGTGGGCGTTTATTTTTAATTTGAATCGTTACGGATGGGGACTACCTCTCGCGCCGTTTGCGAAAGGCGACGACGGCAAGTTGGATCACGTTTTATTTCGCGGAGGTTCGGTATTTTGCGGCGCGATTTATACGGCGTTTGCGCAATGTTTCAGTTTGCATAGATTCATACCGACGGCGAAGTTAGGTCAAGCGATAAAGTATAGAATTTCCGCCGAATCAAATGTAAATATCCCGTTTCAACTAGACGGCGATCCTGCTGGATTTTTACCGGCAGAGGTAGAAATCATAAAAGACCGTTTTACTTTGCTTGTCGATAATAATTTGAAAAGAATAAATTAAACGTTCTTTTTGTCCTCCTTTTTTTTTCTCTTTTCTTGTGATGTATCAATTTTTTAATAATAATTTGAATCCGATTCTTGTGAAGGAAACTCGTCAATTTGTTCGCAGCAAGTTTATTGTTGTGTTGACGAATTTATATATTTGTTCTATTTCGTTAATATTTCTTTTTGTTTTATTTTTTACTACCAACACGAATGATCTTATTGACAGTCATCATAGTTTTACGGCGGAGGGTTCGCGGGTAATTTCTTCGATTTTTGTGATGATGATTTTCTGGACATGTTTCTTTACGGTGATTATGCGCACGGCATGGACGACGGCGAATGATAGAATCAACGAAGATTTAATGTTTTACTCGTCGATAAAGCCTTCGACGATTGTTTTTGGCAAGTTAATTTCCGGCGTTATTATTACGTTGATTATTATGAGCGTAACTGCGCCGTTTATTACGTTGGCGTATTCGATGGGCGGAATAGATTTGACGGACATATTGATTAGATTTGTTTTTGTTTTTTTGAATATACAGATTTTAAATTCGTTAGCGATTTTAGTTGCCGCGACGTCGAAAATACGTTTTGCGCCGTTTTTATCTTTGGTTGTTATTACGATTTTGTTTCTTGTGTTTAATAGTTTTATTGTCGAAGCGTTTAGAGAGTGGAACAACATGGAACGTAACCAGATGTTATTAGAATTTGCCGGATTTCTGCTTGCGTCGATTTCGGCGTGTGCGTTATTTATTAGTGTAGCGGTTGCCAAGTTATCGCCGCAAAATTCAAACAGATTATTTCCGATGCGAATTATTGTAACGATAATTTTTATTGCGGCGATTTTTGTAACGTTATATGAATTATTTTTATCGCCGTTGGTTGACGTGTTGGAGAATGCGGAGTCAGCGTGTTTATTATCGTTGTTATTATTTCTTTTGCTTGTGGTTTGTGAGCGGGATCGGTGGACGTCGCGGATTAGGCGTCGGTTGCCGAAGTCGTTGGTTATGCGAAGTATTTTATTTCCGTTTTACACGGGTTCACCGAGTGGACTGGTTTGGGTTGCGATAATGTTTGCGGTTCTAGTGATTATTGATTTTACGATTCTTTTACCGTTAAGTGTTGGAACTAGAGCCGGCAACATGTCGCGTAATTTATTTGGGGAGTTTACGTCAAGTGAGTGTACAAAGGTTATGCCGGCGTGTATATTTTTTTTCAATTATTGTATTACGGCGATGTTAATTCGGAGTTGGTTTTTGAAAAAGTTAGATTCGTCTCGGACGTGGTTGGTTATAATTTGTCTTATTGTGTTTGTTTCGTCTTGTAGTGTTTTTGTGTTTTTTATTTACAATTTCGTTTTGGGTGCGCTTATAGATGAAAAAAATATTTTAGATTTTCTAGATGGAATAAATTGGTTTGACGGTTATAGAAATAGTTGGTTATCGAGTATTGATTTAATTCAACTTCTGGATATACCGGCATTTATTAATTCTGGACTTGAGATCAATCAAATTGAGTTATCTGTTCCGATGTATCGTGTATATGTTGCGTTTGGTTGGACGATTATTATTTTACCGTTTCTTATTATCTGGTATTATCAGCGGCTAAAAGAATTTTCGCCGAACAATATCAAGGAGACTATTTCTTACGACGACGCTGTAGGGGAAATTCGGAATGCGGAATTAAGTTAGTTAATAATATTTGTAATATATCAGTGGAATTATTTTTTATTTTGCAACTAGCTGTAGTTTTTTGTAACCGTTCACGGAATTTTTTATTTTTTATCGCAAAATTAAAACGTGAATAGTTACAAAT
>JAITAZ010000657.1 GCA_031283825.1 Planctomycetaceae bacterium
GTTTTTAATGAGGTAATGAGGTCGGCGAGTGGCGCATCATTGGCTACTGAGGTTGTTTTGTTAGGAAAAAAATTAGGTTGAAAATGAGGTTGGTTGTACAATATTCATACGTGTTAAAAATATTCCACTGATATATTACTGACATTGCTATGCTTTGGGCGGAATTAGTACGACTCTTAATGCTTCTCCGCTTTGCATTAGTTCGAATGCTTTTTCGATTTGGTCTAGCGGCAATAAGTGCGACGCGATTTTTTCTACTGGGATTTTTTTGTCGGCAATAAATTCGACAGCTTTTTTGACATGTTCAGGAGTCGAATCGCTTGAGCCGATTAGATGAATTTCTCCGTAATGTAATAATCGGCTGTCGATATTGAGATTACTTTTTCCAACCGGCAAAGACGCAAAAAGCACAACCGTGCCTTGTTTACGCACAAGAGATAAAGCGTCTTCTTGCGGTTTTGCAGCTGGCGCGGCGACAATTACTACGTCAACTCCGACGCCGTTTGTTTCTCGTTTTACAATATCGTTTAGGTCTTCTTTTGCCGGATCGATTAGGACGTCTATTCCGAATTGTTTACCTTGATTTCTCCGCAATTCGTTTAGCTCTGACATTAGCAATTTTCCTGCGCCGAAGGCTTTCGCTACGACTGCATTTAGTAATCCCATTGGTCCAGCGCCCATAATTAAAACGCTTTCGCCCTTTTTGATATTGCATTGAGACACGGAATTAACGGCGCAACTTGTTGGTTCGGCTAATGCGGCAAATTGCGGTTCGACTGACGCCGGTACTTTTATAACGTGTCCTCCTTGCAAAGCCAATGCTGGAATCGTAACATATTCCGCCATTCCGCCCGGAAAAGAAAATCCCATCGGGGCAAGTTGCGAACAAAGATTTCTATATCCGGCGTTACAATAAAAACACTCGCCGCAAGAGATACTTGTCGCCATGACAATTCGGTCGCCGATTTTCCAGCCGCCAACAGCTGACGAAGAAATCGACTCGATTATTCCAGTAAACTCATGACCCATCACAAGAGGCGCTTTGATTCGCGGATTACCATGATGTTTACTTTTCAAATCTGTTCCGCAAACGGCGCATGCGTCAACGTGAACTAGTAATTCTCCATCTTTTAATTCCGGTTTAGACAATTCTTCAACCCGAATATCTCCGGGCGCATGATAAACAATAGCTTGCATGATTTTTTCCAATTCTAATTTTTGATTTTTTAATTTTTGATTTAATTTAACGGTTCAATTTTTTCACAACGAAAAAATTTAAACTGCTCGCGATTGAATTTTCGGTTTTATGCTTTTGTGTCGCCGAAATTCATGGTACGAGTCGTATATTGCGATTCGTTCAAAAGAATTTTTTTCAAACGATTAACTAATTTCATTCGATTCTATTAAACGATATCAACAAAAAATTCCGTAATATTCTACACCCTTTTCTACTAGCTGGAATAAGGGGGACAAGCGAGAATTTGTATCTAATTCAGTTGCGAATTTTTATAACGCGATTTTTTTGAAATAACAAAATAGACACAATCAACAGCGTTGATTGAAATCAAATATCGGATTCAAAAGACAAGAGATTTTTCTAAACAGACTCTAAATCAAAGAGTCGATTAAGTAACTTAAAACAATTTTGAAAAAGTGAAAATTCTAAAAATTTAACTCTATAACATTTAAAAACATGTTACGAAAAAATACGTTTTAGAATTTCTCATTACTATTGATTTCTATATTGAATCGTCTATGAGATGTCGTCTTTGTGCGGTAGCACAAGAGGTCGATAGGGTTAAAAATTTTTGTATGCGAACTTATTCGCAATTCTTTTTTTGCCGATTACGACGCCAAAATGTCTATGATGAAAAATCAATATTTGTTAAAATAATTTTTGCAGATATTGATCGCCTTGATAGATTGACATTGCTTTACCGTTTGACATTAGAAATCGGTAGTATTATATAGTCAAAAAATCAGGTTCGATTAGTTTATGACACGTAAAAAACAAAAATAGATTGCAATTCTTTGATACAAGATTGATTTTCTCTATTGACATTCTGTCTGCCGTGTATAAGATGTTTACGTTTTCGGAAATGATAGATTGCAAACGACGTTGTCAAAATTCTAATTAGAAATTAAACAACGCCGTGAATTAAAGCAAGATGAATTATTTTTGAAAACATTCGCCAAACTCTCGCTTAGAATTTTATTAAAGGCAAGCATTTAAGTTTGCTTTACATTTTATGAACAAACAAGCAAACAGCTCTAGCCCAATTCACGCGAGCAGTTGAAAAACTTACAAAATGAGAGGAGTATCTCAATGAGAAGTCAATGGTATAAGAACGTAACTACGCGAGTTGCACAAGTTATGTTTGTTGTGATTTTTTTTGCGTCTATTGTTATTTCGTCGTCGGCGTCGGCGGCGGATCAATTGGCGTTGTTTCGTAATGCCGCGTCTGGCAATACGAAAGACAATGTTTCCATTTCGCCTTACGGCGCTAATCTCGCGCTTGCGTTAGTTGTGCCGGGAACAAAAGGCGACACGGAAACAGAATTAAAATCGCTGCTCGGATACGAAGGCGATATTAGCGAATTAGCTAAATCGCTTAAAATTACCGAGTATGCCCAAGACGGTTCGCCTTTGAAAACGGCTACGTCGCTTTGGGTTCAGCAAGGTTTTAATGTTTTTCCCGCGTTCACGGATACGGCAAAAAAGAATTTCGCGTCTGAAATCCAAAATGTCGATTTCATTGCAAATTCAAACGCCGCATGTAACAGCATAAACGAATGGGTTGACAAAAATACAATGTCAAAAATTAAAAAGCTCTTTAACGAGCTTAGTTCGGACACTCGTTTAATTGCTATTTCGGCGATTTATTTTCTCGCTGATTGGCGGACAAAGTTTAAAACTAACGAAACTAAAGAAGAAGACTTTACGCTATTAAATGGCGAAAAGAAAAAAGTCCAGATGATGAGAAATAATAAAGTAAACTTCAACTATGGCGTTGGACTAAACGCAACATGGATAGAAATGCCGTACAAAAATAATGGTTTTAGTGCGGTTGTAATTCTTCCAAATAAAGGCGTTGATCCGGCTGATATGATTGAGAACTTTTCTCCGATTGATTTTATCAATACTCTAAAAACAATGAAA
>JAITAZ010000062.1 GCA_031283825.1 Planctomycetaceae bacterium
TGTTATTTCGTTACATGTTGCGCCGGTAGTTAAGATGTCGTCGATTAGTAGAATTCGTTTACCTTTTATTAGTTTTTTCATCTTTGGATTTATTTCAAACGCGCCGGCAACGTTTCGTAATCTTCCCTGATCTGAAAGATGAAATTGTAAAGCCGTTTCAACGGTTCTTTTGACGGCGTCTATTGCAACTGGAATATTCAAACTACGGCTAATTTCTTTGGCAATTAAATCGGGCGAATTGACTCCTCTCCAGAATCGGCGTTTTCGATGACTTGGAGTTGGCACAATTAAATCGAATGTATTTTCGCTGAAAAATTTAGCTCGTTCCCGTAGTAGAATCGCAGATATCGTTCGCGCGTAGAAACCGGATTTATCTGTTTTCATCCGCAAAACAATTGAGCGTAATTCGCCTTTATATTCGCCCAATGTTATTGCTCGTCTAAAACGAAACGATAAATGCCGACAACAATTACAACTTGACTTCCCCAGATCAAATTCACAACACATCCCGCCGCAACGAGAACAAACATATTGATTAGGAATCGACAAAGATGAAATACAATTTCCGCAAGCCGTCAATGGACTCCATCCAAATAATCCGCGACGTTGCACATTTGACCAACCCGCCGGCATAAAAACACCGCAAATCGGACAAAGAGGCGGAAAAAATATATTCAGAATATCTGTAACAGAAAATAAAAAAAACATAACACAGTTTCAGGATTACTATTCACGTTTAAGTTTTCGATAAAAAATAAAATCGCCGGTTGTTTTAGTAGTATAAATTCACTCTGTAGAATTTCAACAACACCACTTTTTAAATTCGGAATTCGGAATTCGGAATTTTTAAACACGGATTAAACGGATTTTGTAACAGTTCACGGTTTTAAACACGGATAATGGGGGATTTTTTAAACGCGGATAATTCGGATAGGACGGATTGGACGGATAGGACAGATAATCGCGGAGAATGAAAATGGCGATTTTAATATTCATAAAATTATTTAATTTAGGTTTATTTAGTTATAGTTGATTTGTCTAGTCAATTATTTAGTTATTTATTTAGTTAGTTATTTAGTTAGTTAGTTAATCTTTAATAATTTCTTGCATCCCCACCCCTTTATCCCTTTAAAATTATTGATTTCTACCATACAAAGGCATCATTTGCATTCTCCGCAAATATCAGTCAAATCCGTATTATCCGCGTTTAAAATTCCCCGTATTATCAGTGTTTGTTTTTTAATAAGGTAAAAATAAGGTTCGTCATTATTCGCCTTGACTATAATTAAAAAACAAATATTCCACTGATATATTACTTATTTTTTTGTAACCGTTCACGGAATTTTTTACCCGTTCACGCAGAAGAGAAAAATTTCCTACACCCATGAAGGGGCAACGGATTTTTTGCTTTTGTGCGTGAACGGTTACAAATCTAATATTGAAGACTCAAAAAATAAAATATTTCTCTTACTACAACAAAAAAATTAATCTTCTGATATTACCAATTTCTTTAACATGTCAAGACAATTCAATACTAACTCTGACGATATATCTTTCCACGATGCTAACTTGTGATTCAAAATAGCAATTTTACATGATTCTATTGCTTCCGCTAAATCTTTTGGCAAAGTTGGCGCGTTTGATACAAGATTTGCTAAAACTTCGCCCGTTGGTAAAATGCTTGTCGAATCGTTGTCAACAATCTCGTCTCCGGTAATTTTTGATTTTGCAGAGTCGTTTTTTTTCTGTTTCTTTTTTGACTTTCCGTTTTCATCTTTTGGGTCAACCGAATCCGGCGGATTAAAACCATCTATGATATCCGCCGCTCCGATTTCACGAATCCTTGACTCTGTTGTTTTTTCATTTGATTTGAAGGAGTCGTTTCTTGGATTTACATCGTCGTCTAATTCTGCCGTGAATACGTCTTCGTTACGTGGTTTTAATTCTTGCGGTGCGCCGATAGCTTCCCATCGCTGAATCCTCATTTGCGCGACCGACCATGAATTTTGAACCGCGCCCTCAAGCCACATTTCGGCGTCTTCCCAGTCTAACGCCGCCTGAAAATGAGACCAAAAAAGCCCGTCATAAACGCCGCTCTGCCCCCCAAACCGCTCCGACACCCGACGCAATCGACCAACATGCTGAGCCGATACGCCGCCCACTCGCCGAGACCACGCCTCGTCTGAATACGCCGCCTTCGGCAATCCCGCAGATATTAAAGACTCACGCCACAATATTATCAACGCGCCCTTTTCCCAATTCGTCTGACTAACAAGATTATTCCACTCATTGATATGCTTGCTAGAAAGCTCCTCCACCACCGGAGAATTAAGCATCATCGACTCCTCGACAACCGCCTCGCCAAAACGATCCGATAAAACCACCGAATCAGAATCAATTACTGATAACGACATAATTTTTTATTCCCCATTGTAAAATCGAAATTACTTTTTTTGCTTGAAAACTTTACGCTGCCGCCGCAATTAATAATACTCAAAGAAAAACTCTGTAACTATTCAGCAGGCAACCTTTGATCGGATACAATCACTGATCCGGTCGCCTACATGGTCTGAATTACTATCAACTGAATAGTTAAAAAACTCAAAAGAAAATTACGAAAGCCGCGAAATTATAATCCATCGAACCTGCAACTCAAGGGAGACGTCCTCAACTCGCTCGTAATATTTTTCGTCAATGTTTTTCGTCTCAATCGAAACAGATTTATTCGCTCAAACCTAGAATAATTCTTGTATTAAATTCTAAATTATTCGTAAAATTAAAAATCGACGCGGTCTTCAGAAATTATTATTTTTAATCGAATTTTCAAATTTTTAGGAATAATAATCAACGACATAAAACTCTATAAATTCAAAAAGTTAATGATTGTGTGTCAATAGAGATGCAATTATTTTTCAACAATAATTCAAAATTCTTTCAAAATTTTTTCAAAAATGATTCATCGTTTGACGATTTTGTGCCGTTTAGGTATTTTGAGGTCTGTACTAATTTTGACGGTTGTGATTATTTTATAGATTACTGTTACAAATTTACACAAAATATTACAAAAATATTTTTTACAACCGTTTTTTTTCAAGCTATTATAAAACATGCCCAAAATGTCAGACCAAAAAAATTTTCACGTAACTTTGCAAGTCGTATGATTTCGTCCGATTCAATTAGCCGCGTGAAAATTCATAACTTGGTTAACAAATTCGTATCGACCAAAAATTAAACGTAAATTTTTACGTTACGTCGATGCGGAAAGTTCAAAATATTAAATATAACTCGTAATATTTGAAAAAATTACGGAGGTAAAAATGGAAACGAAACGAAAAGCATGGATACAAATTCCAGACTACACGGCAATCGAAATCGGCGAGGTTAGCCGTTCGGAAATAGATAGAGTATGGAAATCGCACTGGGCGCAGAAATGTATTAAAGACGTTTCAGAACAAGTTGCAATCGCCCGTTACTCTCCAGCGCCGCGAAGTAATTCAAACGATTACTGCTCGCCTAGACTCGGATTCGAAAACGAAAATGCCGTAATCGCTGTTAGCCCAAAAGTTGACGTTAAACCGTCGATACTTTACGGCGCGCCGCTACCGGATTTGACAAGTTGGTATATCTACCTAAACGTAAAACACGGACGACTACTACTCGGTTTACTACCAATCGATTACGCCTACGAAGATATCGTCTCACAAGACGACGCACTAGAATTTATTAAGATTTTTTTCGACAATATCCCAAACGAAATTCCCGCCGCCACAAATAAATGGCGGAAAAAAATCAAAATAAACAAAAATTACGCAAACCGATTCGTAAATAACGCCCCGATGTTTTGAATGAGATTTTTTTTCAGTTGAATTTTGGTAACTATTCAGCATTCAGCAAAAATTTTTGTAATATATCAGTAGAATTTCCGAAACGTATTTTAACAGTTTCCGCAAACCTCATTTAAAACCTAATTTTTCTTACTAAACAACCTCAGTAGCAAGGAATCCCACCAAAACCAACCTCATTACCTCATTACCCATTATTCGTTTACGTTTTTAATGAGGTAATGAGGTTGGCGTGTGGGGTGTCTTTGGCTACTGAGGTTGTTTTGTTAAGAAAATTAGGTTGAAAATGAGGTTGGTTGTACAATATTCAT
>JAITAZ010000006.1 GCA_031283825.1 Planctomycetaceae bacterium
CCAATGATGCGCCACTCGCCGACCTCATTACCTCATTAAAAACGTAAACGAATAAAGAGGTAATGAGGTTGGTTGTGATGGGATTCCTTGCTACTGAGGTTTTAAACAATAGTAAGAAAAATTAGGTTTTAAATGAGGTTTGCGGAAACTGTTAAAATACGTTTCGGAAAATTCTACTGATATATTACTTAAAATCATTTCAGATTTACCATCGGCTAACGCCGACGCGACCTTTCGGCGAAAGGTCGCCTACCTGAGTCGGCGGTCGCCTACCAGATCGGGGGTAGCAAGTGCGTAACATGAGTTACGAAAATTTCGCTGAAAAATTTCTCAAATCTCGAATATGCAATTCGACAAACATTCCCCTCTTGACAACATTTCAGGGCATGTTATGATTTTCGCCCTGTTGAATTTTTCGGTAAAGAAACGTTGCTGAAAATTCAAAAATTTAAATAGTATTTGTCATGCGCTATATATAAATGTAGTCAATTCTCCAACAGTAGAAATTGGTTTGCCAATAAATTTGTTTGCTGATTTTTATTTAACTTGGTCAAGAAACTACAACAATAAAAAGCGTTAATCGTTAAAATAATTCAAAGCAATGGCGAAACAATTAACAGCTACCGTAAAATTCCACGCAAAAGGCGGTCAAGCAACCGCAGCACCGCCAGTCGGTACTGCACTCGGAAAATATGGTTTGAATTTAGGTCAATTCGTTCAACAGTTCAACGAAAAAACTAAAGGCGATCTCGGAATGAGAATTCCTGTAGTCGTAAAAGTTTACAGTGATCGCACATTTGAACTAGAAACCAAAACGCCTCATAGCGTCGATTTGCTAAAACAATCCGCAGGTATCGTAAACGGAAGCGGAAACGTTCCAAGAGTTAAAGTCGGTCAAATTACCGTCAAACAAATCGACGATATCGCCGCAAAAAAATTGAAAGACCTAAACGCAAGAACCATCGAAGCAGCAAGAAATATCTTGTCAGGTACGGCAAGAAGCATGGGACTCGATATTGTTCAATAATTTTCGTACAAAATTACAAAATTAAACGACAATATCAAAACGCATTGAAAAATCTCCATAATCATCAAAATTACTTTCAAAATTTTTCAACGCGCACGGGAGAGGACATTGACGTAGGATGTCTTCACTATTTACCGAAAATATTACTATAATTTTTTTATGGCTAAACATTCAAAGCGTTACAGAAATGACGCAAAAAAAACTAATAAAGTTCCAGTTACGTTACCGGAAGCAGTTGACATAATCAAGCAGTTCGACACTTTGAAATTTAATCAAAGCATCGATATATCTATTCGGCTTGGTATCGACGTTAAACAATCTGATCAGACGGTTCGCGGTTCTATAGTGTTGCCGCACGGAATCGGCAAGTCGGTTCGCGTTTGCGTTATTGCAAAAGGCGACAAAGCAGAAGAAGCAAAAAATAACGGAGCAGACACCATAGGCGACACCGATCTCGTAGCAAAAATAAAAGACGGATGGACTGATTTCGACGTCTGTATCGCAACGCCCGACATGATGGGATTAGTTGGACCTCTCGGTAAAGTACTAGGTCCACGCGGCTTAATGCCATCCCCAAGAGCCGGAACTGTTACTATGGACGTCGCAAAAACTATCAAAGAATATAAAGCCGGAAAAGTCGAAATCCGTAGCGATAAATTAGGAATCGTACATTCCGTCGTCGGCAAAATTAAATTCGATAAAAATCAATTGGTCGAAAACATCGAAGCCTTACTGCAATATTTGCAACAAATTAAGCCGGTCGGAGTAAAAGGACAATTCGTAAAGTCAATAACTTTATCCGGCACAATGTCGCCCGGAGTAAGCGTAATATTATCGTAACGAAAAATATATTTGCAAATAACAAATACGCCGAATTGTTACGATTACATGACTTGTATTATAAATTTCGGCGCGGCTAGAGCTATTCATTAAAAAGCCGGCTTTCCAACAGAGATAAACCCGACCGCTCTAACCGAATTTTCAAGTATGAACAGCAGTTTAAAAAGTCTTTAGATAACTTTTCCGCAAAATTAAGTTAGGTCAATTAAAATCACGCCGAAATTATCCGCAAAAAATTTTTTCTACAGCAAAACAGAAAACAAAACAATTGATTTATATCAAGCGTTTTAGAATTTAGTTAAAATTAAGTTGATTGATTAAATTATCCTAAAACGTTCAAAATGTCAGCTTTCCATTAAGCAAGTTGACATGATAAATGAAATTTTAAGTACGAACCTTTAAGTGTGAACCGTTTTAAATTTTAAAATAAAATGAGCAAATACGTTAAACAGTTGATTACAAACGAAGTCAAGAATAGGCTTGACGGAGTTCAGTATCTTATGCTTGTGAACTTGACGGGAATAGACGCGAATTTGAATAAGAATATCCGTGCGAATCTTGCGAGCAAAGGTATTAACCTGATGGTGATCAAGAATAGTCTTGCGAATCGTGCGACAGAAGGCACGCCGCTTGCGCCGGTTTTTAAGAATTTAGTCGGAGCTAATGCGATATGTTGGGGCGCGTCGGATATTGTCGCGCTTGCAAAGGAACTGGTTAATTTATCGAAAAGCAAGGAACTAAAAGGATTTGAAATTAAAGGCGCAGCAATTGACGGCGAAGCGTTCAACGCGGCACAGGCTGTAGAAATAAGTAAATGGCTGACTCGAGAAGAGCAGATTTCCGTACTTGTCGGTCAGATTATAAGTATTGGCTCGGCACTGTCAGGTCAGATTATTTCAGTTGGCGGAGCGGTTGCAAGTCAAATCGCGAAAATTGCAGAGAAAGACGGCGGAGACGCAGCAGAAACGACAGATTCAACTTCAACGACAGATTCCGGATCAGAATCAACTTCGACAGATACAGGAACGACGGCAACGACGGAGGCGTCGTGAGCGTAAAAGAGTAGCGATTTTTCGTTACAAAAATTGTATTGTAATATTTCAACGTTTTTAATTTTCGACGATTCAAGGGCAGCGATTCAATAAAAGATTTGTTTTTCAACAGATAAGCAAGCGGCTCTAATCAAAGATTAAGTATGAATGATTTAGTTCAACTTTATTTTTGGTTTTTGGATTTGAAAAATTTTCGTTGGAAGATTAGTAAAAAATAAGCAGGTTGCTGCGCGGGTGGTGGCGAAGCCGAATACTGTTGAAGCCGAAAGGCGGCTAGAGCTGATTTTAATTGATTAGCGATAGCTTTTAACCACGAGAAATATTGTTGTTGTGTAGTTTTGGGATTACGTTTTGTAATTTTGGGCTACATTCTTACACTTGTTTCAATCTGTTCGGAGCGGATAATTTGCGATGCTTGCATTTTTGATGCGGGTAATCTGTTTTGGGCTGGTTGTTACGTTTATAACCAATTTTAATGCGTTTTACGACGCACAATTTGAAAGGGGAAATTTAATGAGCGAAACAAAAGAATTTTCATCCGCGATCAAAGAGCTTGGCGACAAGATAGTCGCGTTGACTTTGAAGGATGCGAAAGCGTTGAGTGATTATTTGAAAGAGGTTCATGGTATTGAGCCTGCGTCTGGCGGCGCTGTTGTGGTTGCGGCTTCGGCTGGAGTCGGCGGCGATGGCGGCGGCGAGAAACCTGAAGAGAAAACGGAGTTTGACGTATTTCTTGAAGGTTTTCCGGCGGAAAAGAAGGTTGCGGTTATCAAGGTTGTCAAGGGCGCAACTGGCGGCGGTTTAACCGAGTCGAAAACTCTTGTAGAGAGCGCTTTGAATGCACCCGCCAAAATCAAAGGCGGAGTTTCAAAGGAAGAAGCCGAAAAACTCAAGAAAGAACTTGAAGATAGCGGCGCAAAAGCGAGCGTAAAATAAATGTAATCGCAAACCAATAAATTTTGTAAAAAATCTTTTTGATTGACTATCGGCAAAGTAATTTGTAAATAGTTTATTAAAAAATTTATTTTGATTATAACTGTTCACGTTTTATTTAATCTGCCAATCAGCGGATAAAATATAAATGTGAACAGTTTATTTTTTGTAGTAAACTACTCTCATAACCGTTCACGGAAATTTTATAAATTAACAACGCTTGTAGAGACGCAATGCTTTGCGTCTCTATCGGTGAGCTTTGGATCGAACAATGAGATGCAATGCTTTGCGTCTCTATCGGTGAGCTTTGGATCAAACAATGAGACGCAAGGCATTGCGTCTCTACTATTGGTTTAGCTGTTCAAAAACGGTAATTGTTCACACGCAAGAGAAAAAATCCTACGCCCTTTCATGGCTTAGGAAATTTTTCGCTTGTGCGTGAACGGTTACAATTTAAAAACCATGATTAACGACTCAACAAAAGACAACAGCATTTTTAAAAGAGAGATTTTTTCAATTTTATCCCCCGAGCCATTAACCCCAGATCTGTCTGGATTAGCAAGTGCGTAACATGAGTTATAATTCTATCGGTTTTAGAGTTCTTACGTCTGGGAGACTGCCTAGATGGAATGTTATTTCTTCTACAGTTTCTCTGCCGTCAGATAAGAATAAACGAACCCTCACAAGCCAACTTATCTTTATCAAAATTCCTGAATACGATAACGGACTACGCGGAAGTATCGTACTAAATCGTCCGGGACGTCTGGGATCAATCCAATCGCCGCTTTCTATCGAAAAACGCCAAAACGCATGAACGCCTAAATCCTCGTTGCCCTTGCCCTCCGTATGCCAAATTATCGAAACCTCCACCGCATGAATCTCATCACCGCCAACATAATCAAACCAATAACTGCCCGCCAACGTATCGCCTACATTGTAAAGTCGACTACCACGCCCATCAAGAGATATCGTTATCTCCGGCTGCAATGGAATAAACGGAACGCGAAAATTAGTTATCCGATCAATTATACTCATTTTTTAAATTCGGAATTCGGAATT
>JAITAZ010000127.1 GCA_031283825.1 Planctomycetaceae bacterium
TTATGGATTTAAATCAAAATTTAATTTAATTTTTAAAAAATATTCTCTCTGTGAACTCTGTGTTCTCTGTGGTTAATAAAAAAACGAGTTTTTAGAAGTTCCCTACGGTTTTTTAAAAAACCGTGAACGGTTACGATAATTTTTTGGGGGGACTTAGGGGACATTGGGGACGCTGGGGACACTGGGGACGTTCTTGTTTGATATCTGGGATTAACGGCTCGGGGAAAGAGACAAAATTTAAAGAAAAAAATTTCTCTTTTTTAAAAGCTGTTGTTTTCTGTTGATTCGTTAATCATAGTTTTTAAATTAGTATGTCCCCAATGTTCCACCAAAAAATAATACGGTTAGCTTTTTTTTAATTCCATTTTGCGGTGGCTAGTCTTTCGTTGTAGGCTTTGATTATTTCGCTATGACGTAACATACAAATTAACTCATGAGATTGTTTCGCGTCAACAACCGGAATCTCTGAGATCGATAACAACGTGCAAATTCTCAACGCAATATAAAGATTGTCCTCCGGCGTAACCGAATTTATCTCTGCTTGCATCAACGTTCCAGCCCTAATCGAATCCCACTTCTGACGATTACGAAACTCCGACCACACATCGCTCGAATACAAAATCCCAACTAAACACCCATCCAAATCCAACACCGGAAAAATAGAATCCGGAAGAGACGCAATCAATTTAACTATTTCAGGAATCGTAGCATCCACTGGAATCGTTACATCTCGCAACGTCATCTTATCCCTCGAAAGAAATGCGTCTTTTACCGTAATAACTTGCAATAAATCAACCGAATAATTGCCAAAATGCGTTTCACTGTCAAGCGTCGTCAACACCTGCTCTTCATACAACGAAAGATTCGACGACGAAATCGCCATCGCCGAAAGATTCAATATAATTAACGTTACAAGAATTACATAATTCCACTCCGCGCCGCTTATAATTTCACACGCAATCACCGCCGCCGCAAAAGGCGTTTTACTCGCTCCCGTACAAAAAATCGACATCCCCGCCAAAATACACAATCTCAAATCTGGCGACACCCCCGATATTCCAAACGCTGAAAATAAAATCTCCGAACAATAGCCCAAAACATAACCAATCATTCCGCCAATAAATATCGACGGAACAAATAATCCGCCGCAACCGCCGGAAGATACCGTAAATGCTGTCGCTAACATCTTGGGAATTATCAATAATACCACTAAATAAAACGGCAAACGCAACTCAATAAGACGATACAACCACTCATAACCGCCGCCAAATACTTGAGGATAAATCAATACCACAAATCCAAGCAATACTCCGCCTATCGCCGGCTTGATAAATTCTGGTAACGACATCCGACGAAATACACGATTACGAGTCTCCAAAACAAGACGAACAAAAAGAAAACACAATAAAACAATTATCGGAACAAAAATTAAAAGCACAAAAAAATTAGACCAATGCTCCAAACAAATATAAGACCCTATCTCAAATTGACGAAGATTACCATGAATTAAATAAAAAATCGAATAACCCGCAAAAGACGCAATCAAACACGGAATAACTGCACCAAATTCTAGCGCCGTACTCGCATACAAAACCTCCGTAACATAAAGAGCAGCACCAATCGGAATTTGAAAAATTGCACCAAGTCCGCCCGCCGCACCGGCTAAAAGTAATATCCGACGATCCCGCGCACTCAAACGTAATATCTGTCCAACCGAACTCGCAATCCCGCCGCCAAGCAACATTATAAGACCCTCCCAGCCAGCAGAACCGCCCGAACCAAGCGTAAATAATCCAGATAAAGATTTCACTATCGGTAAACGATTACGAAGTCTGCCGCCGCGAAAATGAAATGTTCGAATGACGCTATCCGTCCCCTCGCCATTC
Organism: Planctomycetaceae bacterium; assembly: GCA_031283825.1. Taxonomy (GTDB): domain Bacteria; phylum Planctomycetota; class Planctomycetia; order Pirellulales; family Thermoguttaceae; genus WRKP01. Next base: position 1,887 of record JAITAZ010000127.1, read on the forward strand.
GCCTCTGGCGCGAATGTCCAAACTAAAAAACCGCAAATTAAACCGCCAAACATCGGTATCAATAACATCAATACCCAATATCGCGGCAATACAAATCCCCAAAAAACATCCTGACGAAATGAATTGTCAAAAACTGATCCCGGTAAAGGTCCTGTCGTTGACGTGTAATCAGAAGGCTGAGGAATACTTATACCCGTTACGCTGTAAATACCGAATATCGCGCCGTAGATAAATTGCAATACCGAATAAAACAACGCCGCAACAAGTCCTGCTAAAAATCCAACAAGCACCGAATATATCAGAATCCGACCAGAACAACGCCAGTCAAACCGCAGCTGTAACCGCTCTAATATTCCTTTATTATGTTTATCGTAATAACTCCGACGTTCCATTGTGTGATTGAAAAATTAAGATGATAATTTCGTATTCGTTCACGAGTTTTTTTCTGAATTTTGCTTTCCTAATTTCTGCGATTTTTCTGCATTTTCTGCATTTAAATTTAATAAATAATTTAAACGCAGAAAATGCAGAATATAAGGAAAAACAAATGAATAATTACCAATTTATTTGTTATTTGCAAATCATCATTTGTATTTTCCGGCTGATATTAAATAAATTCTTTGTACTAGCTATAAAACGATAATTTATTTTAGAATAAGTATGTCTAAATTTGTG
>JAITAZ010000216.1 GCA_031283825.1 Planctomycetaceae bacterium
GTTTTGGTGGGATTCCTTGCTACTGAGGTTTTAAACAATAGTAAGAAAAATTAGGTTTTAAATGAGGTTTGCGGAAACTGTTAAAATACGTTTCGAAAAATTCTACTGATATATTACAAATTTTGTAACCGTTCATGGTTTTTTAAAAACCGTTAATGGTTACAATTTTTTTATACTCATCTTTTTTCTTCTGAAAAGGTAAATTTGACCTAAACTATTTTTTCAAGAATTATAACATGTCAACTGCTGTCCCACGTTTTTCGCCCCGCAAGTGTCCCACGAACCCTTGCACTTGACCCTTAATTGTCTCAAAAAAGCAAAACCGAAAATAAAACGCAAGCAATTTAAGATCGTTTATCCGACGTCTCCTAGATTTAACGCTGCACCGTAGCGTTTTAATACTTGACGTCTTAACTTGGAGTGTTCGGGGTTTGCTAGTCCGGGATCTGATAATACCATTTCTATTGCGTCTTTGCGGGCTTCTTCTACGATTTCTTTGTCTCTTGATAAGTCTGCTATTTTGAACGGTGGAATTCCATGTTGTTGAGTTCCAAATAAATCGCCGGCGCCTCTGATCTTTAAGTCCTCTTCGGCTAACTTGAATCCGTCCGACGTTGACGCAAATACCTCAAGACGCTTTTGAGATTCCTCCGTCGAATTACTCGTAAAAACCGTACAATATCCGGGTTTCTTGCCTCTTCCAATTCTACCGCGTAACTGATGAAGCTGAGATAAACCAAAACGCTCAGCGCTCTCTATCGTCATCATATTTGCATTTGCGACATCAACTCCGACCTCAATTACAGTCGTTGCAATTAAAATCTCAATCTCGCCTGTTCTGAAGTCAAACATTATCCGATCCTTTTCTTCCGTTGACATTCGTCCGTGCAAAATTCCAATCTTAAATCCGACAAATACCTCTTTCGATAATTGCTCGTAAACTTCGTTTAAACTCCTAGCGTCGAAATTTTCCGACTCCTCAACCAACGGCACGACAACATAAGCCTGCCATCTATTTTCGCGAATTTTTCTTGCGACGAAATCTTGCCATTTCGCTCTGTCTTCCGCATTAGAAATATACGTAACAACTTTTTGTCTGCCCGGCGGAAGACCTCGCATTACCGATACGTCGAGGTCTCCGAATACAGTCATTGCTACGCTTCGCGGGATTGGTGTCGCTGTCATCACCAAGTAATGCGGGTCGAATTTTTCATTCGATTTAAGCGCGGCGCGTTGCATCACGCCGAACTTATGCTGCTCGTCAATCACGACTAAACCGAGCTTGTGAAACGGTGTTTCTCCGTAAACAATCGCTTGTGTCCCGACAATAATATTCGCCGCGCCCGACGCTATTTCCTGCAAAATATTCGCCCGTTCCGCCGGACGTTGCCCGCCCAATAGCGGCACGATATTAACTCGACTGTCTTCAAGCATCCGATTTATTGTACGTAAATGTTGTCTAGCTAGAATTTCTGTCGGTGCCATAAAAACCGCTTGATAACCATTCGCAACTGCAACAAGCATCGCGTAAATCGCCACTACCGTTTTGCCGCTGCCGACGTCGCCCTGCAAAAGACGATTCATCGGTATAGATTGCGAGAGATCATTTAATATTTCCTTGATTGCGTTCTCTTGCGAATCAGTTAGTTGAAACGGAAAACGTCTGCGGATTCTAATGTCGATAGAACGATTACTCGGCAGAGGAGTCGCTTTAAGTTTAGTTCGATGTTGTAATCGCCGAATTGCCAGTCCGAGTTGTAGAATAAATAATTCTTGATACACAAATCGTCTTTTCGCGTAAATAATTTGTTGTTTATCCGATGGAAAATGAATTGCTTTTACAGCGTCGGCAATCGGCATTAGTTGATGTTGAGTCAAGAAATCTTGCGGAAAAACTTCTTCTAATTTTTGCGCGTATTCGGGCAGCATTTCGCGCATGATTTTTCTCAAGTGATGTTGTTTGAGTCCTTCGGTCAATGGATAAATTGGCAGAAACGGTTCAATTTCAAATTCGTTTCCATCTTCGTTATCGGCGAGATACGTTATTTGCGGATGCATCATAGTCCAAAAAGGATGATCAAATTTAGGTTTGCCCGTAAGCATAACGCGGCGATTACGCGCGAAATCACGCAAGACAAAAGGCATGTTAAACCAAATCGCTTTGACAAATTTTTTTCCGCAATCAACAAACAACGCGTGCATCTTGCCGCGCCGAGTCGAACGCGATTCCCACGACTCAATTGAACCGACAATCGTTTGAATTTTATCCGGCTCAAGCCGATCAATTTCGACTTGTTCGGTCAAGTCAAGATAATCTCGCGGAAAATTAAACAGTAAGTCAAACGCGCGCTTGACGCCGATACGATTTAATCGCTCGCCGCGCAACTCGCCAACGCCCTTCAAAAATTGAACCGGCGTATATAAAGGATCAAATATTTCTGGACTCATTTTGGAAAAATTTCAAAATTCAGAATTAAGATTTGCAATTTAGGATTTAGGATTTAGGAATTGGTTTAAAAAATTTTTGTAATATATCAGCGGAATTTTTTGTAACGATATTTCCTTGAATTATGTTTTCCTAATTTTTTGCGTTTTTTCTGTGTTTTCTGCGTTAAAATTTTTTATCAAATTAAACGCAGAATATGCAGAATAACGTAGAAATAAGTCGTTATAAATATTCCGCTGAAATATTACAAATCATTCAATTGAAATTCTACATAAAATTGAACTCTCGTAAACCAACCGTAAATTTGAAATATTGCAGCGGAATTTTGGTTTGAGAATTATTTTGTAATTATTCCGTAGTAATAGCTAGTGCTTTGTTAAGCTTAAAAATGGGATAACCCAAACAAAATATCCTACAAAATAACGCTAACCGTTCAAACGCACGATCAAAAAATCCTACGCCCTGAAAGGGCAACGGAGTTTTAACCCACCGCAACGCGGAGGGTTAAAATGCCCCAAAACGAATCGCCCTAAAAGGGCAGCGGAAAAATATTATAATGAATATTCGTTACAAATATTCATCGTAACCGTTCACGGGTTTTTAAATTCCGAATTTAAAAACCGTGAACGAATACAGAAAAATAGTATGGTTTTTAAAAAGTCAAAGATAATTTTT
>JAITAZ010000337.1 GCA_031283825.1 Planctomycetaceae bacterium
AATTCGTACTCGTCTATATTTCGCAATTCCGCATAAAACGAATTGCAGCCTGACGCGATTATTCGTTTCAATAATTCTGTATCTTCTAAAACCGCGATTTCTCGTAACAAAAAATGAATTGTCGGCGAATCGGATTTATTATTGTCAGAATTATTTTCGGTTTGATTTTTTGTAACGAAAAATGTCGCGAATGATTTATTGGTCTTGAGTTTTATTGTTTCGTAATTTTCGCGTAATTCTATTTTCGTTTTGGATTGAGATTTGAAACTTTCAAGTTTCTCGATCATCTCGCGTCTTAATTTTCCGATTACGCTTAAAGGAATCATCGGATTTCCTTCGATTGTAGCATTTAAATTGCCGAGTGAAAAGATTGTATCGCCTAGTCTATCGAATTGAATCTGCAATGTTTCGAGCGTAATTGGATGTTTAACGGCGGCTTCAAGATTATCGTTACAAATAATCTCGCACGTTGCGCCGATTGGCGTCGCGGCGGATAATTTCAGCGGTTGACCTGTAATTGCCGTTATCGTTATATCGATTGGAACGCGGCGGCGCGTGCGTTTCGATTCAAGCGACTTTCGGATTTCGCGTTCAAGTTCGGGGTCGTTTGTTTTGCGAGTTGATTGTCCCGATTTGACATATTGCGAATCAATTGAATCATTCGCGAAAGTCAGCAACACTTTTACGTTCTCGTCGCAACTCTGCACTGATTTTCCGTTGCGCATAATTTCGTAAACTCTTCCGCCTTGAGAGTGTTCGGGTTGTTCTTCATTCTCGAACATAACTCCGTCGCCGCGTTGAATTTTGCCGGACAACCGAACAACCGCCGCGTCGCGCCGCACTTCTATAACATTGCCGATTTCAACTCCGCGATGAGACATGATATTGCCCGAAACAAGCTCTTGCGGTTCGACTTCGCCGAGCCATCCGGTTGATAGTCCGCGAGAAAATATCAATTCGAGCCGCGTCATATCCGACGAAATCGTGTCGTTGACAAAGTTATTTTTTGGATTCGGCTTTGTCTGATTGAAGGATTGCGAATCGGTAATTTTTTTTGCGATTTTATCAAGTGTCTTTCGATAAATCCGCGTAACTTCCGCAACATATTCGGCGGGCTTCAAACGACCCTCAATTTTCAGAGAATTTATTCCTGTAGAAACAAGTTGTTCAAACAACGGCAACGCCGCGAAATCGGACGGACTTAAAAGTTGCGAAGGATTTCTTGTACGATTATTTTCAATTAACGAATAAGGAATCCGACAAGGCTGAGCGCAGCAACCGCGATTCGCGCTTCGTCCGCCAAGTGATAAACTAGCGTAACATTGTCCGGAAAAACTTATGCAAAGCGAACCATGAATAAACGTTTCGAGTTCAAGATTGGTAGATTTCCGCATCTCGCGTATTTGTTGTAACGATAATTCACGAGGCAAGACGATTCGTTTTAAGCCAAGCGAGGAGGCTAATTTTATCGAGTTGGGCGAGGTCAATGACATTTGCGTGGAGGCGTGAATCGGCAATGCGGGACAAAATTGTTTTACGAATGACGCGAGTCCGAAATCTTGGACAATTATTGCGTCAACTCCGGCTTGAACGATTTCGCGAAGTAGTTGTTCGATTTCGGGAAATTCGTTGTCGTGAATTAGAGTATTGAGAGTAACGTAACCTTTCATCGCGCGGCTATGCAGAAGTTGCATTACCTCGCCGAGATTTTCAAGAGGAATATTTTTCGCGCGGACGCGAGCGTTAAATTTGTCGGCAATTGCGATTCCAAAATAAACCGCGTTCGCCCCATTTTCCACCGCCGCATGAAACGACTCAACATCGCCCGCTGGAGATAAAAGTTCCGGTAATTGTAAAAGCATAATTTATTGAGAAAGAATTTTTGTAATTTTTCAGTCGCAGTTTTTTTAAGGGACATAAAGGACGGCAGGGACTAAAGGGACGTTTGGGTTTAACTCTGATTGAAAAGACTCAAGGCGACGTCTTTTGAGTCTTGTAAACGTTCACGGTTTTAAAATTCGGAATTAAAGGATTTTTGTAACCGTTCATGTACAAGAGAAAAAATCCTACGCCCTGAAATGGCAACGTATGCTAACCCACCGCAACGCGGTGGGTTAGCATTTCCCCAACAACGTCGCCCTGAAAGGGCAGCGGAATTTTTGTAATATATCAGTGGAATTATTTTTTATTAGTCCCGCAGGGACGACAAGTGCATAACCGTAGGTGTAGCGAAGCGTAACCTACGGTTGAATTGCCGCTTTAATCAAGCCCCGCATGGGGCGACACTATGAAATTGATTTATCGTTACAATAATTCATAGTGTCGTCCCTGCGGGACTTTGGGGGTGTGGGGCATTGTACCGGCGGTTACGCTTTGCTACACCGCCGGTTATGCACTTGTCGCCCCATGCGGGGCTATCATAAATTTTACGCCGATATATTACTATTGAACAAAAAAATTATTATTTGCAAATCATCATTTGTATTTTTCGACTGATATTACATGATGCCGAATTTTAAAAACTCGTGAATGGTTACCTTTATTTTCTTTTATCGTCTTGGAATTTGAATGGTTTTTTTCTGGTGAAATCGGTTGAGGTAATTGTTGGGCAAACGTGTTTTTCGATATATTCGACGACTAAATCTGTTCCTGAAAAGTGGTCAATGTATGGCGGTTTTTTTGGGTTATACATTGTGTCGGTCATATCTCTCATCAGTACAACGTTTATTCCTAATCGTTTCATGTTTCGTAATCCAAAGGGACGCGCTAAAACGCACATATTGGTCGCTACGCCGGTTAAGATGACATTTTTAATTCCATGTTGTTTGAAATAAACGCCGAGTTCTTCGCCCGAATCGCTGATAATATCTTGTTCTTTGATTGGAATGAGGTCGGTTTGTTTTGTCCATGCGATATAAACTCGGCTCTTGGGTTGACATTCACAACCCCAGTCTGAAGCGTCAATCGGAAACGGAATTTTCGACTCCGACGGAAGAATTCGATTATTGATCAATGCCGCAATTTTTTTGTCTTTATATTTCGACATGATTTTTCGTTGCGCAAATTCATTGTAATATTTCATGCATTCGCTCGGAGAATTAACGATAAGAACGCCTTTATCGCGAGCGTCGCAAATTACCGGATTAAGAGCTTTTGCAAGTTCAAGAAAACGTTTAGTCGCAATAGGACACCAATGTTGATCCCACATATCGCAAACAATAATCGCCGTCTCGGACACCTTCCAATCCTCAACGCGATTGACAAGATCGTAAACGTTCTTGTCTGTCTCAGAACAAACTCGCTCTTGAAGCGAAACTCGCAACTCTTGTGCATTCGCAAAATATACAAACGCAAATATATTAACGAAAATTATCGTCAATGTTAAAATTTTCTTTTTCATTTTTGGTTATCCTTTTAAAGTTTGGGGTGAAATGTTTACGCTATTTAGTTGTGATTTTT